>JALXCS010000020.1:17898-30359 GCA_026990815.1 Methylomonas sp.
AGCCTATTTTTTCAAATAGATGACGTCTAATTGCAAAGCCGCATCCAATAAAAGCCGGTGAAGGCCCAGGTTTATTCTTCTCAGGTAGATGCCAGCTAATTTGGTTGTTACCCGAATTATCTAAAATACGGCACGCAATTACTCCTAGCTTTGGGGTATTAGCAAATGTTTGGATCAATTTTGGAAATAGTTTACTATCGGATGGCGCGGAGTCATCGTCGAGGACTAAAATAATTTCGCCACGGGAAACCTCAAAAGCACGATTATATCCGGCAATTCCTATGTTTTTGTCAAGGAAAATGGTGTTTAGCCAGGACGATTGGGTTTTAAGATATTCCTGGGTTCCATCTGTTGAGTTATTGTCTACGGCGATAATTTCAATATATTCAAATTCGGCGGTAATTTCTGCTAATTTTTCATAGGTTTTCCGGGTTTCCTCAAGTCTATTGAAATTTAAGTAGACAATACTGATGATTGGAGGTTTATTTCGCAAAATACTTTATTTTAAAAGTCCGACTGGAATAGTTTGAGTGCTCTTTCAACAATATCATCCATGTCATAATAGCGAAACTCGGCTAGTCTGCCAACGAAGGAGATATTTTTAAATTGTAATGAGTGCAGTTTATATTGTTCGTACTTTTCAATATTTTCGTGTTTGAAAAAAGGATAATAAGGAACATTTTTTTGAGGGTCATTTGGGTCATAATCTTGGGGAAACTCTTTTACAATTGTTGTGGTATCCGACTCTTGACCGGTCAGTTTTTTGAATTCGGTAATCCGGGTAAAATCGTAATCATTTGGATAATTGACTGTTGTCGCTGGTTGATATGATTTTTTGGCAAAATTAGTTAACGAAAATTGTAAGGAGCGGTAAGGAAGTTGACCGAATCTAAAATCAAAAAATTCATCAATCATTCCTGTAAAAATGAGTTGGCCATTAAATGGACTATTTAGTAATTTTATTTTCCCAGATTCAGGGTTTATTTTCATGATTTCTTTGTAATTAGTCTTTAATAGCAGGCTTATATTATTATGGGCTAATAAACCTTCAAATATTTTTGTATATCCTTGTTCAGGAATAACTTGATAGCGATCCTGAAAATAACGGTCATCCCTTGAAATATGAACAGGAACCCGTGCCGTGACTGAAGGTGATATATCCTCAGGTTTGCATCCCCATTGTTTACTGGTATAGGATGCAAATACTTTTTCATAAATAAAATCAGATAAAAATTTAAGATCCCTGTCTTCTTCTTTACGCAGTTCAAGAATCGGTACTTTTTTTCCGTAACCAAACTTGGCAATTAACTTTTCTTCTAATAGCGATGCCTGTTTGTCAGGGAATAACAAGCGGATGCTGTTCAAGTTAAAGGGAACGGGGATGTTTTGTCCGTCAACAAACGCTAAAACTTTATGGTGATAATTAAGCCATCCAGTAAACTGACTTAAATACTCAAAAACTCTTTTGTTATCAGTATGAAAAAGGTGCGGGCCATATCTATGGATCAAAATACCGTTTTTATCAAAATGGTCATAGCAATTACCACCAATATGATCTCTTTTATCGATAACAAGTACTTTTTTATTTAATTGAGAAGCGATTCTTTCAGCTATTACAGAGCCAGCAAAGCCAGCACCGACAATAATATAGTCAAACATGATTGTTTTAAGAGATGATTTTTAGAAGGTCTACAATGCTTTTATTGAAGAACTTTTGATAATTGCACTTGATATTAACGCAAAATCTGAGTTTTTTGAAACGGTGTCAAAATAAGATGAAGCATTAATTTCAGTATCATTACAGTGATATTACACTTTTTTTTATAATTGGAAAATACTTACTATGATAGTGAAATTGTATTTTTTGCATTATCCAGATTAGAGTTGTAATAAGGATCTCCATTTGGGAAGTGGTTTTTTAGTGTTTTACTGAAATGATATAGATCGAGGGGGGGGCCATATTCATTGTCAATTTTTCTCTCTAAAGTAAAAATAGCTTTTGGCACATAAATGATGCGCCAGTTTTTTTGTTTTGCTCTAAGAGCTAATTCAAAAATAGCTATTTCCATAGAGCACTCTTCCTTAAAACCACCAAGTAGGTGATATATTTCTGCCTTTAGGGCTAAGCACATTGGGTGTGGTAGGCAAATATTGCGCATTATACTTGTCATTGCCATATAGCCCGGTTCCGAATCAGACCTATTTTTGTAGGGAGAAAAAATTCTTCCATCTTTTGTAAAAAAAAGTCCGGAATGAAACAGTTTATGATCCGATGTTATAATTTTTCCTGTTGTAAAGGCGATTTTATCAATGCATAAACTAGTAATTAAATAGTTAATTGATTGTTTCCCGGGCTTTCTAAGAGCTGAACTTAGAAGTATTATATTATCCGATTGGGGAATGGCTTCAATCTTCTGTATTAATTCTTTTGTCTTGGTATTAGGGGTATAGGTTATTAAATGGGATTTATGTTCTTCACGTACCTCAAAATCAATATAATAGTTACCTCTCCAAAGCGAAGGGTCTTCGTATACCCGACCTTTCAGCCCCCTACGTTGTAGTGCTGCTGTTAAAGCCGCTTTTCCGGACTTAAAAACATATTCTTTTGATTCCGGTGAATAGGCGATAGAGGTTTCTTGTTGTCGCCAACTATAAAGAATCTTTGGGATATGAGTGACTTTCGGATCGTATTCAGATGCCCTCAGGAGCAGGTCATAATCCTGGGAACCATCAAATTGGCTTCTTAAAAGACCAGTTTTTTTTAAAAAACCGAAACGATAACAGATCAGATGAAATGCATAATTTCCAGATAGAAGAGTTTCAGGTGACCAGTCAGGCTTAAACAAATGCATATATCTATACCCTTTTGGGTCGATCATATCTCTATCAGTGTAGAGGATGTCGGTATTTGGCTTTTTTTTAATTTCTTTTGCAAGAAAATATAAGGTATCGAAACTAAAACGGTCATCGTGATCCAAAAAAACTATATATTGTCCTTTTGCCTGATCAATCGCTTTGTTGCTTGCATTTGAAATGCCTCGGCAAGTGTTGTTGCGTATGATGATGATCCGAGGGTCTTTTGTTAAGGGTGCTTTAAGGGTTTCTATGGTTTCCTTAAGGGTAGAGCCATCATCAACAATACAAAGCTGCCAATATGGATAGCATTGCTGGTAAACGGAAAGAATGGTTTCAGTAAGTACTGGGCTTGTTGTATTGTATACGGGTGTGATAATGCTAAAAGTAGGGAAATTGTTCCATTTCTCAATTTCTCCGCGATATTTTTTGAGTTGGTCAATGGTTGGGAGTGAATATTTTTGTAACCAAGTATGATAATCATCCCATTGACTTGAATACCAGTTATTTAATAATGCCGGTTCAGGATACGAGGGTGGCAAGATTTTTAGTAGTTTCCAGGTAGTACGGAAATACAAATTTTTTATTAGCAGTTTCGCAAAATGCGAAAAGATTTTCTTCATTCTTATTTGTTGGGAAATAATTAAACGACCAATTAAAAATATATAATGCTGAGAATACAATTGGTGTTAGAGTCAGTGACAAGCAGGTGGTATTATATACCGTTTATGATTCTTCCATTCTTTCAAAGATAAATAAAAATAGTTTAAGTCTTTTAGATTTTTGTAAAAAGAGAAGCAATCAGGATTCTTGTGTACCAAGAAAAAATACAAATAATTATCCCTACCCTAGACGCGATCAAAAATACTAGGCATTTTCTGGAAAACCTTGAGAAAATAACGGCTTCCGGCTTTGATGTTTTGGTTGTCGATTCAAGTTCCAGTGACGGTACCGCGAGTGAGGCTGAAAGGTTAGGCGCAGAAGTTTTAGTCATTCCCCGAGCCGATTTTAATCACGGGGCGACAAGAGAAAGTGTAAGAAAAAAAAATAATAAGGAGATTGTAGTTTTTTTAACCCAGGATGTTGTAATTATTTCTACGGAGTTTATTGGATTTTTAGTCAAGCCGTTGATTGAATTTAAAGAAATTGCTGTAACTTATGCTCGACAGATACCTCATGATAATGCGGATATCTTTGAAGCATTCCCCCGAACATTTAACTATCCAGAGAAATCGGAAATCAGAAGTTTGGCCGATATGGGGCAGTATGGTATCTATACCTTCTTTTGTTCAAATAGCTGTTCGGCATATCGAAATGAACAACTTGACGAAATTGGTGGTTTCGATCCATTAATGAATAGTGAAGAGTATTTTGCGGTTGTCAAGTTGTTAAATAAAGGATACAAGATTGCCTATGTGGCTGAATCAGTAGTAAAGCATTCTCATCGCTATTCACTATCCGAGGGATTTAAGCGTTATTTTGACATCGGCTATGTAAGGGCTTTGTTTCCTGAGGTAAATCAAGAGGTTGGGCGTGCTGAGCCCAGAGGGTGGATGTATGCCAAGCAGTTAATGGCAGAATTGGTCAAGGAGAAACAATTTTACTTGATTCCATTTGCAATCCTGCAGTTTGCCACGATGTGGTTTGGGTTTAGGGCGGGATATTACAGTCATTGGTTACCAACGGCAATTAAAAAAAGACTAAGCGCACAGCCGGAATTTTGGTCTTCAAAATATTATCCCTAACATTTTTTCAAGGTTCTTTCATCTTTTCCTAACCTTGCAAATTTATTTTCAATGAAGTCATTAACATTTGCAGATCGCTACCCCATTGCTTTCCTGATTTCATTGATGGATATGGTTGTGGTCTTTTTATCTGCGCTGGTTGCCTATTTCTACCGTTTCGGCCATTGGCAGTTCCCTGTTCATTATAAAGTTGTGATTCTGGTTGTTGCCCTGATTTATGTTCTTGTTTGCGTTTTCAGCGGAATATATGGTTCCTGGCGGGGATTAAAGATCGTTCAGCAGTTATTGAAAGTAGCGGGCTGTTGGGTTGTCACTTTTGCTTTTTTGGCCGTGATTCTGGTTATTTTGAAGCAAAATGAGCTGTTTTCCCGAATCTGGATGGGAGCATGGTTTATTTCGGGTACTATTATCAGCTGTACTTATAAGGGTGTTTTATTCTGGTTACTGACCAGGCTAAGAAAGCGAGGAGCCAATGTAAAGATGGTTGCTTTAGTTGGTTCCGGGAATTTAATGGATAAAATTCAGCAACAAAGTGAAAAACATAAGGAATTTGGATTTAAGGTCATAGATTTCATTAATATGGATAGCAGCGACCATTCAGATTGTGAAAAACAACTAAAAAGGATTGCAGAACAAGGCCGGGTTCACGAAATCTGGATTTGCCTGCCTTTGAAAGATGGCGATTTGTTGAAACAGATTTTATATGAATTTCGGTATTCAACAGCTGAAATCCGCTTTTTTCCGAGCTTTGAAGATATACGATTACTAAACCATAAGCCGACTGATGTCATGGGCTTTTTCGCTCTTGATTTAAGCTGTTCACCGATGGATGGAGTTAATCAGTGGTTCAAGCGCATGGAGGATTTCATGCTTGGAATTCCTATCTTTATTTTGTTGTTACCTGTCGGAATATTCATAGCAATTGCTGTGAAGATATCCTCTCCAGGACCTGTAGTTTTTAAACAATATAGAAATGGTGTTGGTGGAAAAAAATTCAAAGTCTATAAGTTTCGCAGTATGCGTGTCCATGGACACGAGCCAGGAAAAATAATACAGGCTCAACGTAATGATGAAAGGATTACCCGGCTAGGCGCTTTTTTGCGCAAAACTAGTCTTGATGAGTTGCCTCAATTTTATAATGTACTTCAGGGCAGGATGTCGATTGTAGGACCCAGGCCTCATGCTCTGGAGCATAATGAATATTATAAGGACTTGGTGGAATCGTATATGTGGCGACATAAGGTCAAGCCAGGAATTACCGGATGGGCTCAGGTGAATGGGTTGCGAGGTGAGACTGAGACACTGGAAAAAATGAAAAAACGGGTGGAGTATGATCTCTGGTATATAGAGAATTGGTCGCTGTGGCTTGATATAAAAATCATTATAATGACGCCTTTCAAGATTTTCAGCGACAAAAATGCTTATTAAGTTTGAAAGATGTCCGCAGAAAGAGTTTGTTTTTAAAACATTCTGGTGGTTGTTATGGTTGAACTCAATCGTTCTTCTGGAGTTTTATTTTCGTAATCAATCAGGTGAACGAATAAAAGTCCTATTTGGACAATATTGGTTTTTTGCTATTGCTGTCATGTTAACAGTCGTGATATGGATTGTCTTTAAAGAAATTTTGTTGGAAAAGTTTAATTCCAACAAGATGTTTTTTTTCTGTTGTTACGTTTTGTTGTTAACGCTGGGAGTTTCTGCGGTTTTTGGAATTAATTCAGCTTATGGTCTGAGATTGCTGGTCATTTTTATAATGACTTCTACGCCTTTTTTGTTTTTGGGGATGGTGGCTCATTCTGTTTCTTTCCAGAGCAGAATATCACCACTGCTTGGGGTTTCAGTTGGTTGTGCGATAGGAGCTATTTTATTTACATTATTCGGGCCTGTCTCGTGGTTCGGTTACACACTTGAAAACTATTTAATGGGCCATCGCTGGGCCTTTTTGTTTATTGAAGCAAATGGCTTGGGTGGTATGATGGCTCTGGCAGTGACTTGTGCGTTTTATCAAGTCCATGTAATTCATTCAAAAACGTTAAAATGGGCGCTGATTCTGTTTATTCTGCCGATTATTTTATTGGTATTTTGGAAAACCAATTCCAGAGGTTCGTTATTATGGGTTCTGGTCACATTGTTGTTTTATTGTGGCTTGTGGTTTCGTAATTTAGTTCATCAATGCACAAGCTTGCAAGCAAGGCAGTTTTTTTTGCCAGGATTGGGTGTGGTAATCGGTTTAACTGTGATATTAGCCATTATCTTTCGGTATGAGCTATCAGCATTTCTGCGTTTGGAGCAACGGGATTTGACGACTGGCAGGATGGAAGTTTGGCTCTACTATCTTGACCAGCTAAAGGAAAATCCGTTTCTAGGGTTTGGGTTTGGCGCGAGTGATCTGCTTATGTCAGGATATGTTGTAAAAGGGCCATTTCCAATAGCCGGGCCACTAAACGTATTTGTTGGAATACTTGGTGAAACTGGAGTTTTGGGGTTTTCGGCTATGGTTTGGCTATGGTTTGGTGCCATCTTAAAATCCTGGCAAACAGTAAAAATCCATGTGGGTTCACAAAATGGACTTTTCCATTATGCTTTTTTTTTAATGGTAATTTTAGTTAGTATTGCCGCACACCAAAACGGGGAGTGGCAGATTCTCAGAATTACGCCATTCAACTTTTTATTCTTTTTCTTGCTCGCTTCAGCTTGGACATTGCCAAAGTCTGCTGACATTCCAACCGGCGAGTATCAAAAGTTATCAAGCTGATTCACTAAATGCTTGCAAAACACAGCTTGCTCTATGTTCTGGCGCGGGGATTACCAGGGCTGGTTAATTTTGCTGCACTGGCAATTTACACTCGATTATTGACCCCGAGCCAATATGGGCAATATGCGCTGGTATTAGCATTAGTCGGCATGCTGAATATGCTGATATTCGAATGGTTGCATTTGGGTTTGCTTCGCTATCTTCTCACCAAAATTGTGCCAAAGCCGGTTTTCTTAGCTACTTTACTGAAAGCATTTCTGACTCTAGCTGTAATTTGTGTTTTAGGAGGAATCTTCTGGTTTAGTTTGGGCAGTCGTGATCAATGCTTGATTTTTCCGGGGCTGGCGTTATTGTTGTGTACCGGATTTTTTAATCTCAACCTACAATTGAAATCGGCGCAGTTACAACCTATTGATTATGGTCGGTTATCTGCAGGAAAAGCAGTCATTAGTTTGATTGTAGGTGCCGGGTTGGTTTATTACGGGCTTGGAGCACAAGGGGCATTGTATGGATTGGCTTCAGGGATGATTGTTGCCAGTGTTTTCTGGGCCAAAAATGAATGGCAAGGCTTGAAATTAAGCTGTTTTGATAAAGCATTGCTGCACAAGCTAGTCCTTTATGGTTTGCCCTTATCGGTTAATTTGGCAATGGCAGAAATTATCAGCAGCTCTGACCGTTTATTTTTAAAATGGATGCATAATGAGGCTACTACCGGTCTTTATGCTGCAGGATATGATTTGGCTAGCCATATTTTGGGTGTGATACTGATGATTATTAATCTTGCGGCCTATCCTCTCGCGGTTCGCGCGTTGGAGCAGCATGGTAAAAAAGCGGCTTGTCAACAGTTACAAAAGAATTTTGTATTGATCGTAGCCATTGTTTTTCCCGCTGCTGCTGGCTTGGCAGTATTGGCCTCTGGTGTAACGGGTTTAATCATTGGTGAAGAATTTCAAAATGTGGCACAAACAATTGTGCCTTGGGTAGCATTAGCCGCTTTGCTAGCTGGTTTGAAATCTTATTATTTCGATATGGCATTTCAATTGGGTCAAAAAACTGTTGGCCAGTTAAAAGTTTTGGTTGTTGCAGCTCTGGTTAATTTGGTGCTTAACTTTATTTTAATACCTGATTACGCCGTGATGGGTGCCATTTATGCAACTGTTATTGCCTATGCAGTGGGTTTGGTATTAAGTGCTGTGAAAGGTAGAAAATATTTTCAGTTACCGGTTCCTGGTGTTGAGATAATTAAAATTACTGGTGCTACTGCAATAATGAGTTTAATCATTTTACCGTTTCACAAACTGGCCGGGATTGTTGACTTTTTGGTTTCTGTGACAATGGGGGCTATTGTGTATTTGTTTATGATTTTGATTCTTGATGTGGCTGGAGCAAGAGCAATGGCTAACCAATTATTTTCTGGAGTTAAACGTGCCGGGTAAGCGAATTGCATTATTTCTTCCATCATTGGATGGCGGTGGTGCAGAACGGGTTATGGTGAATTTGGCCAGGGGGTTTGTTGACGAAGGGCGAGAGGTTGATCTGGTTTTGGTCAAGGCTGAAGGTACTTACATGAATCAGGTTCCCGATAAGGTCCGAATTATTGATTTACAGGGGAACCGGGTAATAACTAGCTTGCTTCGATTGATCAAATATTTACGTAAGGCACGACCAGTTGCATTATTGTCCGCTATGGATCATGCCAATGTCATAGCAATTTTTGCGAGACTTTTTTCCGCGGTTAATACCAGAATTACAGTTGGTGTGCATAGCACGTTGTCTATAGAAGTCCGGCAGGCGAAAAGCTGGCGCGGCAGAATTTTACCCTGGTTTATAAATCGGAGTTATCCCTATGCCAATGCAATTGTTGCTGTTTCCACTGGTGTTGCGGAAGATATGGCGCAGATTACAGTCATAGATCGTAATAATATTAAGGTCATCTATAACCCGGTAGTCACACCACAATTACTTGAAAAACAACAGCAGGCTATTTCCCATCCGTGGTTCCAAAATAATCAGCCGCCGGTTTTATTGGCGGTTGGCCGACTTACTAAACAAAAGGATTTTTCAACTTTAATTCACGCTTTCGCAGTAATTCGGGAACAAAAAAAATGTCGGCTTTTAATTTTGGGTGAGGGAGAGATGAGAGCAGAACTCGAAGCACTAATTGCCAAACTGAATTTGGCTGAAGATGTGCAAATGCCAGGGTTTGTTGATAATCCTTATGCCTATATGCAACAGGCCGATGTGTTTGTATTATCTTCAGCCTGGGAAGGTCTAGTGACTGTGTTGATTGAAGCCATGGCCTGTGGAACAGCGGTTGTCAGTACAGATTGTCCAAGTGGATCAAGAGAAATTTTGGCAGACGGGAAATATGGTCGGCTGGTGCCGGTGGGTGATTATGAAGCTTTGGCAGATGCGGTCATTGAAACTTTGGAACAAGAAAAAAACTCAGAACCTTTAATCAAACGCGCCAATGATTTCACTCAAGCTGCCAGTGTCAAACAGTATCTTGAAGTTTTGGAAGGGCGACAAGAAAAATAATGTCGGCTTCGTCAAAAATCCGTTTAGTACACGTTATCACTGGCTTGCAAACGGGTGGTGCGGAAATGATGTTGTTTAAACTTTTAAGTGAAATTAATTGGGAAAAGTTCGATTGCCATGTCATTTCTTTAACCAGCGAAGGCAGCGTTGGTCCAAAAATCAGCGAACTGGGTATTCCCGTGATTGCAATTGGCATGAAAAATGGATTGCCTGACCCGATAGGTTTTTTCAGATTGTTCCGTACCTTAAAAAAACTGAAGCCGGATATTGTTCAAACCTGGCTATATCATGCAGATTTATTGGCAGGACTGGCTGCTAAATTCGTCGGCGTTAAAAAAATATATTGGAATGTCCGGCAAAGCAATCTCGAAGCCGGCCTGAATAAGTGGCATACTCGCCTGACGGCCAGGGGCTGCGCTTTGTTGTCCTATTGGTTGCCAGATAAGATTATTTGTAATTCACTAACTGCAATTCGTGTACATCAGAAAGTAGGCTATAAAGCATCTTTATTTCACTTGATTGGTAACGGTTTTGATCTGGAAAAATTTTGTATTGATCCGTGTGCTAAATCAGTACTTTGTAAACAATTAAATATTTCAGAAAAAAGTCTATTGATTGGATTGATTGCCCGGTTTGATCCACAAAAAGACCATCAAAATTTCGTTCTTGCTGCAAATAAGGTTTTAGAAAGCTTGCCTGATGCGCATTTTATTCTGGTTGGTTCGAATATTGATTATGAGAATAAAATTTTATCGAATTTAATTGAAGAAAGCGGCTATAAACAAAACTTTCACTTGCTGGGAGAAAAAGATGATATATCTTGTATCAATGCAGCGTTGGATGTGGCGTGTTCAGCTTCTTTGGGCGAAGGTTTCCCGAATGCAATAGGCGAAGCAATGGCTTGTGGTGTGCCTTGTGTAGTGACTGATGTGGGAGATTCCGCACATTTACTTGGAGATACCGGGATTATTGTTGCTTCAGCAAATTTTCAGGCATTAGCGGAGGCTATTATTGAATTATTGAGCACATCGGAGCGTTATCGTCAGAAATTAGGTAAAAAAGCCAGACAGCGAATTGAAGAATATTTTTCTATTGCCGCGATTACTGATGAATATGAGAAAATTTACCAAACTTAAGGAACTTCTGAATTAATCATAGGTTATCTTTAGATGAGATAACTTTTTTTGCAAATCAGTTTTTCCATGAATGTTTCCCTGTGATTTTTTTACAGGGAGAAAGTCATTGAAAATTCAGTTTTACCTTGGATGCTTCATACCTTACAATCAGTATGTGGCAGTTCAAAAAAATATAACAGGAGGATATTATGTCAAAAATGAATTCTTTGGTGAGTTCGCTAGTTTTAATTGGTAGTGTTTCAATAGCTTCGGCGTGGGAAGCTTTACCTGATAAAGCGCCTGCGCCAGCTAATAATCCAACTACACCCGAAAAGGTGAAATTGGGGCAGATTTTGTATCATGATCCAAGATTGTCATCAACAGGGACAGTCTCATGTGCATCATGCCATAACACTATGTTGGGCGGTGAGGATAATCGACCAAATTCAATGGGGGTCAATGGCCAAACCGGCGGGCGTAGTGCGCCAACTGTCTGGAATTCGGCTTTTAATGAAGTTCAATTCTGGGATGGACGGGCTGCAAGTCTCGAAGATCAGGCTGCTGGACCGGTGACAAATCCTATCGAAATGGGCATGAAAAACTGGAACGATGTGGTTGTCCGGTTAAAATCAATCGAAGGCTATCAAGCCTTATTCGAAAAGGCATTTGGCAAGAATTCAATTTCCAAGGATAACGCAACCAAAGCGATTGCTGCTTATGAAAGGACTTTGATTACGCCAAACAGCCCTTACGATAAATATGTGAAAGGTAATAAAAGCGCAATGACTGATCAGCAAGTTAAGGGAATGGAAAAATTTGCCGAGCTTGGCTGTGGCGGTTGTCATAGCGGTCCTGCTTTTAATGGCCCCGGGATGTTTCAGAAATTTCCGGTGTTCAGCAATGGATTTTTTAACGCCAAATATAAGTTTGTGAAAGATAAGGGGCGTGCTGAGGTAACTAAAAAAGAGTCTGATAATCATTTTTGGAAAGTTCCGACCTTGCGCAATATAGCTATCACTGCGCCTTATTTTCATAATGGTTCGGTGAAAACCTTGGATGATGCGGTCAAAATAATGGCAAAAATGCAGTTAGACAAGGATTTATCCAAAGATGAAATTGCTGATATTGTAGCATTTTTGAATGCTTTAACAGGCGAGTTTCCTAAACAGCAAATGCCTGCTTTGCCTGCAACACCAGGGACAACTGTTAATTAATGAATTTCAGAATTTGTTTTTTTATAAGTTGTTTTTTAATTTGACAACACTAAAAAAAATTTAAGAAAAGGGATTTATTAAGCTCTTTTTATTGGGAGAGGTTTGAGAAAGGGGGATGTAAGATTAAATTTTTTCATCCCCGTCTCTAGCTTTTCCACATAAGACAAAAAACCTGCCCAATAGGTTTTACAAGCTAAATTTTTCGATCTGCCTTATCATTCCTTTTTTATCCAACCCACAC
>JALXCS010000021.1 GCA_026990815.1 Methylomonas sp.
TTTTGCTTTAAATTCCGGTGTGTGATTTCTTCTTTTCTTGCTCATTGTTTTTTCCTCTCTTTTTGGATATTACAATAAAGCAGTTTTATCACTTAAGCCTCTGTCTGGTTTCTTAGGGCCATTTCTACCTTCTATCGCAGGGATGCGATAGAGAGCTACAGGGATGTATCTACGTGTGTTTTTTTATTTCAATTACTTACCTCTTTGACTACTAGGAGGGATAACTTTTTGTCGTGTACAAAGAAAATATTTTCAGAATTTGCATGATATTTCTCAGCTCTGGCCCAGTAAACTCACTATACTCAGTTTATTTTCATTAAATTCTTTGTTTTCATGTCAAAGCTACAACAATATTACACATTAAAAAACTTGCTCAATCATAATGAGTTTGTAGAAAATATCCACTGGAAAACCAAGCAATTTGACGCCAATCAAACAATCATTGTTGAAGGTGATTCACATCAGCAGATTTTTGTGGTTTTGGATGGTTGTCTAATGGTTTCTGGCGATATGGAAATGGCTGGTGGCAAGCGGATGTCACCTGGCTTATATAAACTCAACAAAGGTGAAGAATTTGGCCACTTTTGTTTTTTTGATGATCAGCCCCATTGTGCTACGGTTAAAACGATTACTTCTTGTAAACTGGCTATTGTTGATGTTCAGAAACTGAAAATATTCTTTGAAAAACACCCTGAAATTGGATATTTAATTATCCAAAGCTGGATGGCAGCATTATTGCCACGACTCCGGGAAGGCAATAAACGTATTGTTAATTTGCTGGGCTGGGGATTGAAAGCCCATAATATTGATAAAGAACTTGTTTGAATTCTTTGAAAACGACAAAAATTAACCACCTTGGATGTTAAGGAGGTAAGTGATTGAAATAAAAAGACACACGTAGATACATCCCTATTTCAATCACTTACCTCTATTCCACAAATTTTTGTCATGTACAGAAGTTTGAATTATAAAAAAGAAGAGCCTCCATATACCAGTGAAGCTCTTCAGTAACTTTGATTCAAAGTCGTCGCTTTGAAAAAACTCCAAAACCAATCAAACTGCTAGCAAAAAGCCATATTGCAGCCGGGACTGGTACTGCACTTACATTATAATTATTATAATCAAGCTTGATATTCTCATCTCCTAAAACAATTCCCTGCTCAAATACGCGCCCAAGAGCTCCTGTAATTTCAACATCATATAAACCATTTCCTAAATTCAGTGTATAACCCCCAGCATCCAGAGTAGTAGTTGCAGCAACTACATCACTAGTGCCAGCATTATAAGCTGTAACAGTCAAACCTCCCAGCCCTTCACCAGGTGAATAAAAGTTGTCAGAATCAAGGTCATTATATGCAACACCGGTTAAAAAGGATCCATTGCTATTAGCGCCAAAATCAACAGTAACAACACCTCCGGGGAGTCCACCCAATGGGGTGTAAGAAGAACTGAAACCGACACTAATACCGACTGACTCAAAATTATTGCTTAGCATGTTGGTCCGGTGACCTCGACCAGATACGCCAGAATCAACAAACAAGTCAATATTCATCTGCTTGGTCAATTCTGCAGTAATTGCAGTTAATGTAGAATCTCCGCGTGTAGACAAATTTTCCCCGGCAGTCTGGAAATTGTAGCCAGCATCATTCATTCTCTGAAAAGGAGAGCGTCCATCACTTCCGGTATGAGCAAAAAAATTATTACTGATCATATCCGAAGTATGGCCTTGCGCGGCAGTTACCAGATTTAAATCCCAGGCCAATGGCTGCTTTGCTGTTGAACTTATGGTTCCTGCTGGCAAACCCTCATTTAAATTGCCTGAAAGATAGGTATTTGCGGCAGCTTGCGGATTTACACGCATCTGATTAAGTAATTCCAATGTATATTGATCAAATGAACTTATAACTGCTGCTCCAGATTGTTGAGCGACAATCGTTAATACAAAACCGGCGAGTTTAGTGTTTATTCCCATTATTTAAAATCCTCTATTCAAATTAAAGTTTTTTCCAAATATTTAATATAACTGTGGTGTAGCATTTTCACCCCTGCATTGTACTAAAATTAACCACAAAGTCTTGGGCGATTATTAATCTTCTTGTTGTAAGATAAATACTACTACACAGATTTTCAGTACAGTTCACGGAAGTAATAATGCCTAGGAATTATACTATGCATAATCTTTACTCAAACTTAATAAAAATCAAAAATTGTCGAAACCACTAATTTAAGCCGTGGAATTTTTAATTCTAGTTTTGTTTCTTATAGCCTGAAGAAAAAACTGGAAGCAAAAGGATTAGAGTGTTTAGCATCTGATTTAAAGTCCCGAGATGGCCGAAAAGGCATTGAAAACCAGGTGTAACAAGGCGATTAATCTTGACTACTGGGAAACCAAGAAGATCACTTTGATGGGTTTCAGTACGGAAGGTATTGTGGCAGGTTATTATTTACAGAGGCTTGAACGTTATAAAAGAATTAGAGGTCTTTTTAGTATTCCATTACTTCCTCATGGGAGTTATTTGGCTTAATTTATATCCAGAAAAAGCAACGAAACAGCTTCGGTCAGTCAGTATTTTTGGATGATCTGGAAAAAGGAAAAGTAATTGTAACTACTCACCCCAAAAAAGCAAAAAAACACTTGACAAGTTTTTTGCGTAAAAAAAGTCTGGTCATGAAATGGCCTAAAAAGCCAGCCAATATTGCCCATAACAAAGTCATGAGC
>JALXCS010000022.1 GCA_026990815.1 Methylomonas sp.
TCCTGTAACAAGCCAATCTCATTGTATAAAGGCAGAAATTTGTTTTCTGCATCTTCTCTGGAGAAAGAAAAAGTTGCCTGGGTTAAATCATTGGTGCCAAACGAGAAAAATTCGCAATATTTGGCTAAATCCGCTGCTCGGGTGCAGGCGCGAACGGTTTCGATCATGGAACCGAATTTAAAATTTAATTCTGTTCGATACTGGTTTTCAACTTCCTTTCTAACCTGGTCGACAATTTCTTTTACTTTTTTCAACTCCTGTGAAGTAATGACCTGAGGGATCATAATTTCTGGTTGTACAGGAATTCGTTGTTGCATGCATAATGCAGCCGCTTCCAGGATAGAGCGAATTTGCGTACGGTAGATTTCCGGATAACTCATGCCGAGGCGAACGCCTCGATGCCCCAGCATTGGATTGACTTCGTAGAGTTCACGAACTTTTTTCAGCATTAATTGCTTTTTGGCAATGGCTTCATTAATCACCTCATCATTTAATTCAGCGAATGGCGAGGGTAAAGATTCATGATGCCCCATGGTTTCCAGTGTTACTTTTTGACCTTTAATGACAATTTCATATTCCTTCAGAGCTTGTATTTCTTCCTCTAACTGGTGCTCGTCTGGTAAAAACTCATGCATGGGTGGATCCAGTAATCGAACCGTGACTGGATGCGGTGACATAGCCTGAAACAGTTCCAGAAAATCATCCCGCTGAATCGGAAACAGTTTTGATAAGGCTAATTCCCGAGCCTCAATGCTGTCGGCAATAATCATGTCAATGACTAAAGGCAGCCGGTCAGTAGCATTGAACATGCGTTCGGTTCGACACAAACCGATTCCTACTGCTCCATAGCTGGCTGCCAAGCGGGCACCTTCAGGCGTATCTGCATTGGCATGAACTTTTATTTCTGCAATTTCATCGGCCCAACCCAACAGGGTATGTAATTCATCAGAAAACCTGGGTTCGACAGTTGGAATTTCGCCCAAATAAATATTGCCGGTACTGCCATCAATAGTGATGGTATCGCCTTCTCTGATATGCACATCACCCACAATCGCAACGTGTTTTTTGACATCGACGACAATATCATCAGCGCCTGCTACGCAAGCCTTTCCCATACTTCTGGCGACCACGGCTGCATGGGAAGTTTTGCCTCCGCGACTGGTTAAAATACCTTCAGCAGCAAAAAATCCATGAATATCCTCGGGTTTGGTTTCTTCCCTAACCAAAATAATTTTTTCTCCGGCTTCACCCAAACGCACGGCGGTATCGGCATCAAAAACACACTGGCCGCTGGCGGCGCCAGGTGAAGCAGGAAGACCTTGCGCAATTGGCGGGTTATTATGATCCGGCGCCAACTGCGGATGTAACAGTTGTTCCAGTAATTCAGGATTGATTCTCAATAGCGCCTGCTCTTTGGTAATTAAACCTTCTGCCACCATGTCAACGGATGTTTTAACCATCGCAGCGGCATTCATTTTGCCATTGCGGGTTTGCAGGCAATAAAGCACTCCTCTTTCGATGGTGTATTCATAATCCTGGACTTCCTTATAATGATTTTCCAGTTTATTACGCAATTCAACCAACTGCCGATACATTTCCGGCATTTCCTCGGCCATTTGTTGAACAGGTTTAGGGGTTCGAATACCGGCAACCACATCTTCACCCTGGGCATTGACCAGATATTCACCGTACATTTCGTTTTCTCCGGTTCCGGGATTGCGAGTAAAACCGACGCCCGTAGCACAATCATCTCCCATATTGCCAAAAACCATAGTGACAATATTTACTGCCGTACCATCGGCAATATCTGGCGTAATATGAAACTCTTTCCGATAATTTATTGCTCTTTTACCCATCCAGGAGTTAAAAACGGCTTTTATAGCCAATTCCAGTTGCCCATAAACATCTTCGGGAAATGGATGCCCGGTTTCTTCCTGTACGACTTGCAAAAATAAATCGCTGATTTCTTTAAGCTGATCACTGGTTAATGCTACATCAATTTTGATACCCGCTTCTCGTTTGATCCGTTCAAAATGAACATCGAATTTTTCATCATCAATGCCCAAAACCACCTTGCCAAACAATTGAATAAAACGGCGATAGGCGTCATAGGCAAAACGAGGATCATGGGTCAGTTCGATCAAACCAGTGAGGGTTTGTTGATTCAAACCCAAATTCAGGATGGTATCCATCATACCCGGCATCGAAACCGCAGAACCGGAACGGACTGAAATTAGCAATGGATTGCTACCGCCGCCAAACTGCTTGCCTGTTTGCTGTTCAATATCAGCGATATGTGTTTTAGTCTCCTGCCATAATGATTCCGGCAATGTGGCTTCATCCAGATATTGCCTGCAAGCTTCGGTCGTAATGACAAAACCTGGAGGAACATTCAGGCCAATCTGGGTCATTTCACAAAGATTAGCGCCCTTGCCTCCCAATAAAGCCTTATTTTTTCCATCCCCTTTCTGAAACGAATAACAGTATTTTTTGCTCATAGCGAACACCTTGGAGTATTGTGATTTTGATATACTTTCCACCCTGAAAATACGGGGTATTCACTTATACTTTGTACCGTTATTATTTTCAAAAAACAAGAGGCGAATGATTATTTTTGTAAGGAAGATGAATGCATCATTTTGATGTGGTGGTTATTGGCGCTGGCGCTGCAGGTTTGATGTGTGCAATCGAGGCCGGTAAACGGGGCAGAAAAGTT
>JALXCS010000023.1 GCA_026990815.1 Methylomonas sp.
ATATGGTGCTATCCATTGCTAACTTACATCATAATGTAGCTATACCCTGGCAGTCTTACCGTAAATTTGGATTTTCCATTGCATGGAGAGCAATATCCTTTCAATAGGATTTCTGAAGCTTCATTGGAAAATATTCGATTACTGCAAAATCCTTCGGCAAGGGGAATTCCTGTTGCAATTGTAAATCCTGGTGATGCAAATATTAACGCCCCTTTTAATATCCGAGTTGTTTCACATTGTCAGGATGGATTGGGTCATGGTTTGTCTCCTGGAAATCGTGGCTGAAGCCACTCCCACTCCCACGCAACCGAAAATATGATTATAGCTGCTAAATAGAAAAACGTACATAAATCAAATGAGCTATTTCCAGGATAAAATTGATTCAGCGTCGATATGTTATGATAGATCTTGGTCTTTTCCTGGTAATACTCTGTGCAAACCGCAAAAAATATTTTTTCCTATCGCAAATTCTGGGCGCATCGTTTTGGCATTGCGCCGGTTTTGCCAATGAACCGTGATGAAATGGAACAATTAGGCTGGGATAGCTGCGATGTTATTTTGGTTACCGGCGATGCCTATATCGACCATCCCAGTTTTGGCATGGCATTGATTGGTCGTTTGCTGGAAGCGCAAGGGTTTCGGGTGGGTATTATTTCTCAACCAGACTGGAAAAATGTGGAAGATTTCAGAAAACTGGGCAAGCCAAATCTGTTTTTTGGCGTGACCGGCGGCAATATGGATTCGATGGTCAACCGTTATACGGCTGACAGGAAAATTCGTTCCAATGATGCCTACACCCCGAATGGCGAAGCGGGAAAACGTCCGGACCGGGCGGTGAATGTGTATTCGCACCGTTGCCGCGAGGCCTATAAAAATGTTCCTATTATTATTGGCGGCATTGAAGCCAGTTTGCGGCGCATCGCTCATTATGACTACTGGTCAGACAAGGTACGGAAATCAGTATTACTGGATTCCAAAGCCGATTTGCTAGTGTACGGCAATGCCGAACGGCAAATTGTGGAAATCGCTCATCGCTTGGCGGCAGGAGAGCGGATTCAGGATTTAAGCTTTATTCGGGGCACCGTGCATTTTTACAAACAAATTCCTGAAAACTGGGCGATCAAGGATTCCGCAGAAATAGACAAGCCAGGTAGATTACAACCGCCACAAGATCCTTATCAGGAACAACCTGCTTGTGAACAAAAGCCGTCAACTGAGAATGTCATTCAGTTTGACCGATTTGCCAAACAGCAGCAGCGCGCTCAAACCGTGATACGTTTACCGGCCTATGAAAAGGTTAAAGAGGATCCAATTCTTTATGCCCATGCTTCCCGCGTGATGCACGGTGAAACCAATCCAGGCAATGCCCGTGCCTTGATTCAACAACATGGGCCACGACAAATATGGGTAAATCCGCCGCCCATACCATTAACGACGGCAGAAATGGATGGCGTTTATGATTTACCCTATTCCCGTGTTCCTCATCAGGAATATGGTGATGCCAATGTGCCCGCCTTTGAAATGATCCAGCATTCCGTCAACATCATGCGCGGCTGTTTTGGCGGCTGTACGTTTTGTTCAATTACCGAACATGAAGGCCAGATTATTCAAAGCCGTTCTGAAGACTCAATTATCAGGGAGATCGAAAACATACGCGATACTTCGCCCAAATTTACCGGTCATATTTCAGATTTGGGCGGTCCCACTGCCAATATGTATCGACTGGCCTGTAAGGATCCCAAAATCGAAGCAGCTTGTCGCAAACCTTCGTGTGTTTTTCCGGGCATTTGTCCCAATCTGAATACCGATCATACTCCATTAATCAAGCTATACCGCCGCGCCAGAAAGCTGCCGGGCATCAAGAAAATTTTTATCGCTTCCGGGCTGCGTTATGATCTGGCTGTGGAATCACCGGAATATGTGAAGGAACTCGTTAGCCATCATGTGGGCGGTTATCTGAAAATTGCGCCGGAACATACTGAAACCGGCCCGTTGTCAAAAATGATGAAACCCGGCATGGGGACTTATGATCGTTTCAAACAATTGTTTGACAAATATTCCAAAGAAGCAGGCAAGGAACAATATTTAATTCCTTATTTTATTGCAGCCCACCCCGGTACGACCGATGAAGATATGCTGAACCTGGCGTTATGGCTAAAACGAAATGGTTTCAGGGCAGATCAGGTGCAAGCATTTTTGCCTTCACCGATGTCAATTGCCACAGCCATGTATCATTCCGGCAAGGATACCCTGAAAAAAGTCAGCCGTAGAGCTGATGATATTTCGATTCCTAAAGGTATCAAGCAACGCCGCTTGCACAAGGCTTTTTTACGCTACCATGATCCTGAAAACTGGCCATTATTACGCGAAGCTTTAAAAACAATGGGCAGGGCGGATTTAATTGGTAATGGCAAAAAGCATTTGATTCCGTCTTTTCAACCTAAAGGCACTAGGCTGAAATATGAAAATAGCCGTTTTAAAAACAGCGGTAAGTCAAGACCATTCAAAACCAAATATACCGGTGAACATCGAGGGGAGGCGCATCCAACTAATAAAAAAAGACTCAAAAAGCACTGAACTCGTTGGATAACAGTTTGTATTTTTTGTTTTTCCTTTCGATGTGATTACACTAATCTGAATATTAGACGATGATTAAAGGTATCATCATGTTTTTATAGGGAAATTTCTTGTGCTGTTTTCCTTTATCATCAG
>JALXCS010000024.1 GCA_026990815.1 Methylomonas sp.
TCTTCACTGACATATCTGCACACCCTTCTCATGTTGTTTCGAGAAAGACTAACAAACTTGCTATTTTATTGAAAGAATTATTTACATCAATTTGTAGCTATACCCTTTTAAGATGTCTGTTTGATTGGAGTGAGATTTTTTCTGGCCAAATCAATTTATCCTCCAGCAAAGTTTCAAATTAGTGATTGAACAATACATTCTTCTTGAAATATTGGAGCGTCAACAGCTAATCTTCATTGATCCATTCTTCAAGAGCCGAGATGATGCTTTTTGCCTGCTCCTTGCTGGAAATGTTGAATTTTGATTTTTGTTGGTATTCGCCATTTCTTTTTTGATATCGACGAATCGTATATTTATCCGGCCCATATTCTTCCTTGCCTCGATTCCAGTCCTGATAACGATAAATCACAGTAGCCCACGCTCCTTTGGTGAGAACTTTTTTATCCAATTCTTTTACCGTTTCAATTCCGCCATCTTCATAAGAAACAGTTAACTCATCTACAGTTTCGGCCATAATTTTTCCTGATTCAATTTTTATTCGAAGTCTTAAACAGCGTTAAATATACAACAAAAAAAGAATATTGCACGTAATTAAAGTCTCACCGGTAAAGGAAATTCGATTTTTTGAAAAACTGCAAATCACGTTTGTGTGTTTGGACATGGGTGAGTCAACTAAGAAAAAAAGCAATCAGCGGGTAAAAAAATCTCCAAAACCTCGGCTGCCCTCTGCAGTAGAAATAGTGCCAACAACTTTTAAATCTTTACCATCAATCACCGAAACAGTACCGTCAAACCAATTGGCAACATAGACATGGCGATCATCAGGATGCGTGGCAATTCCCTCCGGTTTTTCACCCACTTCAATTACCCCGATTTCATTTAAAGTTCGGGTATCAATCACAGAAATAGAGCTATCATCCTGATTGGTAACAAATAAACGGGTGCCATTTTGTGCCAATGATACTGCGTAAGGACGGCTTTTTACTGGAACAGAAATAATTCTTGGATGTTTTAAATAATCAATTTCGACAACCGTGACATCATCGCTTTCGACATTAGCAGTGTAGAGTCTCTGACCTTTGGAATCAACAGTAATGCCAAAAGGGTGAGTTCCAACATTAATGGTTCTTCGCGTTTCCAGTGTCTCCAAGTTGATTACGGAAACTGAGTCACTCACCCGATTCGCTACATATAGCCATTGATTATCATGGCTCACCGCCATACCAGAAGGTGATTTTCCAACCACAATGGTTTTGATTAATTCAAGATTTTCTGTATCAAAAATGGCCACCTGATTTTCATACCAGTCTGCAACAAAAACACGCTGGCCGGTTCTGTCAACGGCAATTCCCAATGCGCCATTACTGGTTTTAACTGAATTCAACGGGATCAGTTTTTTACTATCCAACACGGTAAAGCCGGAAGCTTCGGGTGTGCTGATATAAACGTGATGTTTGAAATGATTTACTGCTACCCCAACTGGCTTTCCTTCAACTTCTATATTTTTTAAAACCTTATGAGTGGCGGTATCAATAACCGAGACATTGTTGTCCAGTTGATTGGTAATAAAAGCCAAAGGGTCAGCTAATAATACAGGTTGAAAAAAAATCGCTAGGGCTAAAACCACAGCGATTTTTTCCAATTTCAAAACGATGAATCGTAACACTTATCTTTTCATTTTAACTTTAACGTCAGACTCACTGGCACTGGGGTCAAATTTTTTGGCCAGACTGACCAAACCATGGGTCAATACTGTTTTTACGGCCTCATCAGCTGCATCTTCATCCATTTCGGCAGGAGGATTATTGTTTAAATAGGCGCGATAGTAAGTTGCAACCCATTTGACTTCAGATTCATCACCCTTATCTTTTACAGTAATTGTCGCCTGGTAATTATTGACAGGTAAAACCGGCACATCTTCACTCTGACCAGAATGCTGAATAGTTTTGGCCGTACTCATATCAGTAATTTTGTACTTGTAGGATTTTTTATCTTCTTTGTAGGCTTTTAATTCTTCAGTAATCTTGCCGCCATTTGCTAAAGTTAGCACTCGAACAGCTCCTTTTTTATTGGTTCCATCACCGTTTACACTTTTAATATCAGGATGCCAGGACATATCATCAAAATTCTTGATGACTTCCCAGACTTGGTCCGCTGGTGCCTTAATGGTAATAGACAAAGTCTGCTTCGCCCGAACAGGACCGTGAGCATTGACGGCCGCAGTAAAAAAGAAAACCAGGGCTGAAACGAATATCGTTATTTTTTTCATAAAAAATTCCTATTCAGGTCAATAAAAAATGAACTGTCAATTATATGACAAATTCGCTATCGCTCGCATCAGTTATCAGAAATTTTTGTTAATACAAGAAAATTTCCCGCGGTGGACTGATATTATTTTCTCAACACTGAATTCACTCTGAACAATAAAAATATACTTCTTTTTTGTACACGACAAAAAATTTACCCCCGCGGATATTAAAGAGATAAGTTGTTGAAATAACAAGATATTATATCGCAGGGATACGATAGAAAGCGACAAGGATGTACCTATGCGTGTCTTTTTATTTCAATCACTTACCTCCATTCCACAAATTTTTGTCATGTACAGAGAAACTTCTTCAGTGACATTCCCCACAATCCTGCATAAATAATAAGGTCGTCTATAATTTTTTATATTTGTTGTTAACTAGAGAAATATCATGC
>JALXCS010000025.1 GCA_026990815.1 Methylomonas sp.
CAATATAATAATAAGGAAGATCGACTTTCCCGGCCAGCCACCGGGTCAATCCTTCAAGTGTTAAATTTCGCCCCAATTGAGTTTGATCTGCCGTCTCGCATTCGGCGATTAGCTTCAGGGGATGGATGCCCTTGTTTTTTGGCTTGAAGGCTTGTTGTTTGCAGTTTTGGTAATCCTTTACCGAAATCATGCCGTCTTTTTGCAACCAGATTAAAATTTCATTGATATCCAGTTTTTTATCTGGACTGCCAGTCTCATGCATACTATTCATCAGCTCAGTGGCTATTGTTCACTCACTATTAAAATTCAAGTGGGCACTAACATATTCAAAAAAAGAAAAGCCATCAACTAAGCAGGTGATCATAAATTTTTTCTCTGCACATGACAAAAACTTGCGGAATGGAGACAAGTTATTGAAATAACGAGACCTTCTATCGCAGGGATGTGATAGAGAGCTACAAGGATGTATCTACGCGTGTCTTTTTATTTCAATCACTTACCTCTTTGAAGTCCAAGAGGGTAAATTTCTTGTCGTATACAAAAAAATTTTAATAATTTATGATCACCTGCATATTATGGCTTTCATAACAGAGCAAAAACAATCATGCTCTACTCACAGAATAGTAGCCAATAATAGGATTTTGGCGTATTTTGTTGGCTAATAGTTGACGAAGGACCAGGAAAATCTTTCTTTTTTGGCTACCTTTTCGAAGGCTTCCCCGGTTCTAAGTGCCTTGATGGCCGAGTTAAAATCCGGATATAAATGTTCTTCAGGAATTATTTCCGGAATCAAGCCAACATTACTCAGCATATCTTTCGGCTGTTCCTGAATCTCGGTAATCAATACCAGAATATTTTTCTCCTGTAATGCCAACACAGCATCTTCAATGGCATAAAGTCCTGATTGATCAATATAAGGCACTCGCCCCATGCGCAAAATCACCACATCAACATCAGGCGACTTCTCGGTCATCTCCTGGAACTTGGAAGCAAAACCAAAAAAAATCGGCCCATCAAATAATTTAACAAAAACCTTATGCCGGATATCGTCAGTCAATTCCACAATCTCGGTTTCAGTTTCTGCCTGTTCTTGATGATGATCTTCAACACCGCCTTCTGTTGATTTCGCCTCAGCAATATCACTCATTTTTTTCATGAATAACACAGAGGCAAGCACCATACCGACAGCAACCGCCTGTAATAGATCAACAAACACTGTCATGAATAAAACTACCAGCATGACAAAAGCATCCGAACGAGGTACATCAACAATATGCTTGATACCTTTGTAATCGATAATGCCAATACCAACTGTAATCAAAATACCTGCCAGCACTGGCAATGGAATTAATTTTGCATATGCACCAGCACCCAGTAGCACGATCAACAAAGCAACTCCATGAATAACACCTGAAAACCGGGTTTTACCGCCTGAATTGATATTCACAACAGTACGCATGGTCGCACCCGCCCCTGGTATACCAGCAATTGCGGCAGTCGCCATATTACCCAGACCTTGACCAATCAGCTCCTTGTTACTGTCGTGCCGGGTTTTGGTCATATTGTCGGCAACAATCGATGTCAACAAGGAATCAATCGTCCCTAATGCCGCCAATGTCAATGCAGGAATAATAATGACCATTGGATGCATCCAGTCCACATTGACAATCTCACCCAGCAATACTTTAGGAAAACCTTCTGGAATATCACCGATAATAGCAACATTTAGCTTCATCAGAGTCGAAATCACAGTTAATACAATCAATGCGACCAACGCGCTTGGAATGACTTTCGTTACTCTCGGAAATAGATAAATTGTCGCAATCGTTGCCAAAGCCAACCCCACCGAAGCAAAATTAATATCGCCCAAAATGCTTGGCAATGTGGAAAAAATATCCAGAATTTTTTTTGGTGAGGTGTGTCCAAAAAACGGAAAAAACTGCAAAACTATAATAATCACACCAATCCCGCTCATAAATCCTGAAACAACGGGATAGGGCATATACCGCACGTACTGACCAACCTTGAATACTCCCAGCAATATCTGAAAAACGCCAGCCAGCAAAAAAATAGCAATAATAAAGCCCAAAGCTGATTGCAGACTGCCGCCATGACTCTCAATCGCATTACTGATAATAACTGCTGACACCACTGTCATGGGTCCAGTTGGCCCACTAATCTGTGTTGGCGTACCGCCGAACCACGCGGCAATAATTCCAATCGCAATCGCACCATACAGGCCCGCAATGGCACCCATGCCTGATTGCACACCGAAAGCCAGCGCCAAAGGCAAGGCTACAACTCCGGCAGTCAGACCACCAAAAAAATCCCCTCGCAAATTTGAGGTATCTAACATTTTTTTACCTTTTTATCTTTATTTGTAAATCTTGACCAAAATTTCACCTAGTCCTTTCTCAGCCATATCACCGCCAAAACGTTGGACACGATTAAAAATTTCAACCTCCGCAAATTTGGAATTAAATTTTTTGAATGATTTTAGTAGGATTGGTAAAAATGCCAGTGTATGTGCGCCACAATCGTTAAAACTGGCTGAAAGTTGTGGCTGGCTCCATAGTAGTAAGGTACCTCGCCCCATCATATGCCCAGGAAACCGCCCCGTTTTTCCCAACACAGCAATCGTTCCAGCCACCATTCTTGACCCGCAATAATCACCGGCATCACCTTCAATTAACATCACACCACGACGCATGTTGTCTCCGGCTCGATCACCAGTATTACCTTTAACAAGCACAGCGCCGCCTTTCATGCCCTGTTTGTTGCCAATCATCGCGCCACCCAGAAAATCGCCGGCATTGCCATCAATCGTCAACAAACCGCCTTTCATTTCGCAAGCTGCATAAATATCAGTATTGCCAAAGACCTCAATCGAACCTGATGTCATTCCCATTCCCAAATAAGCGCCGACATCACCATCGACATGAATTGAACCTTCACTCAAATCTTTGCCAATAAAATCAAGTTTTCCAAAGCTGTTTTTGATTTGGATATTCTGGCAATCCAAACCTGAAATTTTGAATAATTCATCAACCCGTACTTTGCGTTTGCCATTTTGCAACTCAATTGCAGCGACTTCAGTTGGCTCCATTCCGGCAAGCTTTTGACAAATAAGTGGCGACATATCCACGCGCTGATCAGTTCGTTGCTTAAGGGTAAAAGTTAACGCACTCATGCCATAATCTCCTGAAGATGAAAGTGGTAAGGTCCCAGTTTTCCGCCGTAGTTTCCGGCACTGATTCTTTTGATACCATTATAAGCGCCGATTGAGCAGAAGGTTTCAATACCCACACGCATGGCTTTTTTAATATCTTCCTCAGTCAATCCATCAATTACAATTTCCATCACTGATTCAATTTCCTGAGATAATTCCGACTTAGTCACCCCTTTTAAAGTCGGACAAAATGCATCATTAGTAGAAGCACCCAGAGCTTTATATTTAGAACCCACTTTAGAACCAGAGCGCACCACGCCTCCCGGGAAGGGTAAAATAACATTGGGTATCTTGCGCATTGCTTCTACAGCTTTTTCACAGGCACTCAGCGCGTCTATTTCAGATTTGGCCAGAACCAGGAGATTACCACCGCCAATTGCTTCCACTTGGCCAGTTGTTTCCTCAGCTAAAAATTCACCATCCATGACAGGAATACGCCAATAGCGTTTGTCATTGATAACTTTTGATATTTGGAAGCCATCACCAAAATAGCGTAAATTTTTTCCCAAGGGAATACGTGTACCGCCGTCTATACCTGAAAATAACGCTGATGTCGGCGAGGTTAGCACGCACTGACCCGCACGGGTTTCCACCTGCTTCCTTAAACCTTTACCACTCATAGTAAACAGCATTACCGCTACTCCTGGCCTGCCATCAGGAGTTTCTGACGGTTCTAAAGTTCGTTCAATATCTGCTTCACAACCACAACCAATTACGGACGTTGCGAATCCTGACATTGACTTCGCTGAGTTAAATGCCCATTGAGCTGTATGTGCGGTAATAATGACCCGCGTCGCTTTCATCGGGAAAGCTTCAGCAAAAGTGTTATCGATACTTACGCCATTAATGATCATACTTTACCTCCTACAGTCGGATGCACAGTAATACTGCCGCGACCATCCTCGGTTATTTCGTCATCACTAATAGTGAAATTTCCTATTTTCATGGTCATGTATTGATTGAAATATTTCTCCAGATCTTTTTCGACTGATTTGTCATATTCCGGGCGAGTTACATGCGTGGTTCCCCAGGTCACTTTCACAATTTTGCCATGCCTGGCGACCAGTTCACCATCCTTAAACACATAAACCGGCTTGGAAAACATTTTTTCCCGGTCCTGGTTTTCGGTATAAACGGTAATATCGGCAAAATCGCCATCCGCCAAACCACCGCGACCAACCAGCCCGGTTATTTTGGCCGCTCCCGCACGGGTTAAAATCGCTATTTCTTCAAGGCTGTATTCCCGATCAATTGAAGCCAGCGTAGTCATTTTCTGGGCTTGGGGGTGCAAGGTCGCTAGCATATCGTTCCTGAAACTTTTATCCATTAATAACCGGATCAGGTGTGGATAAGAACTAAAGGGCGCGCCATTAGGATGATCGGTGGTCAGAAAAATCCGCCATGGATCATCAACCAGCAGAAAAATTTCCAGACCAATAGCCCATTGCAGGGCGTTGACAAAATTCTGATCCCGATACTTAAACGGCACCAGACCACAACCGGCATCGCACTCAATATCCATGCAGACCCATTTATTGGGACTGGCAAAACCGTGATTGGCATATTGACGCATATTATCGCCAGATGCCGTTACAGTCTGGCCAAACATGATCTGCCCAACATCTACGGAAATATTTTTATTATTATTAACGGCCTCGGCAATCTGCGCTGCACCCGATGAAAATTTAAAATCTCCTTCAGTTCCGTAACTGTGAAACTGCACATGCGTTAAATGCATCGGTAAACCTTCCACACCTTTGATGGAATTCAAGGTTGTTTCAATATTACCGGGCACACCCAAATTGCTGCCATGAACATGCAATGGATGTTTAATGCCCAACTCTTTTACTGCAGTTGCCAAGGTTTTTAAAATCTCTCTGGGGGTCACATTGTAATATTGGTTTTGCTCGTCCAGATCCAGCTTGCGCTGATTGAATTTAAAGGCATTGATACCGCCCGCATTGACCACTTTAATGCCAACACCCTGTGCAGCGCGAATCGTCCAGGCCACATAATCATTAATGGCCTGCTGATCTTTTTTGGCGGTCATCATGCGCAATAAATAATCATCACTGCCCATTAACACATAACCGCCTTTATCAAGAATCGGTACATCGCCCATTTCCATGTGAGCTTGTCTAGCATTAATCGGTAAAACCGCTGGCTCAAAAGCCGCGGTATAACCCATTTCGGCATAACGATAGCCGGTCAAAAAAGTACTCGGCATCGCATGACCACACCCGGCCCGGGTAAGATCTGTATGAGCCACCGCATCGGTTCGATGATTTTCCGGCATCAACATTCTGGCAATATTGCCCTTGCCGCCGCCAATATGGGTATGCAAATCAATCGCGCCAGCCATCACCACTTTGCCTTTAATATTGTATTCCTTATCAATTTTGGCATCTTTAGCCGGCTTTTTGATGATTCGCCCATCTTTGATATATATATCTTTCTGTTTGCCATTGACCCCATTTGCCGGGTCATAGACAATACCGCCTGTTAATTTCTTTAGCATTTACTTTTCCTGCAAAGCTTGTTCAATTGCCGTCAACACTTCAAAAGTACTTGGCAAACCCGAATCTCTTAATTTTTTCAACCGAATTGCAACCACATTATCCAATCGATAGGCATGGCCGGCATGATCAATTCCCGGCGTGCCTACCGGAATAAAAACATCAGGTTCATTTTCAAATTTCATTCCTGAACGTCCCAGCACAATCAAAGGAACATCGATTTTTGGCGGCACTGCCTTAGAATTAAACGCATGCACCCAAAGGAGTACATCTGCCTCACCGTTATCCAGCATTTTTTGGCTATCAAACAAAAATGGGTCATATTCCGGAAAGCTGCTTGAAAAACGCATTCTGGCCGGATATCCAGTTTGCCAACCACAGACCTGATTAGCCGTTTGGTCGCCTTCCTTGCCGCCTAATGGAAAACCCGAACAGCGCGTTCCCAGTTCATTAACATCCTTGACGATTTCACAGAGAGTTTGCACCGTTAATTCAGCATGCGGAAAATTCAGTGCACCAGCCCCCCAAACCACAACACCATAACTGGCTTTATTTAATTGGTCAGCAATTTTTTGCAAATCCTTGAGAACAATACCGCCAACCTCCTCAGCAGCCAGTGGTCGCCCTTTGACCAGCGTTCTTAATGCTGTCAACACCTGCGGCAAATCGTCATCCGAACATTCAAAAACCTTGGCTTTCATTTTCTTCGGTGATGTCGAAGCTTTGCCAGAAGGCACTTTCCCCAGATAGACAATACTTCGACTACTGGTATCATCTAAAAACATCGCTTCATCATTCCAGATATAACGCTCAAAAAACCGCGGCGCGAATGCTTCCAGATCAATCCCGATCACCAATAGTAAATCACAACGGTTTTTGATTTCTGCCAGCGTGGTATTCATCCAGCCCGAATCCTGCATTGCCAGAAAATTGCGTTTGGCCGCATTAAAACCGATATTATCAACCACCGCACCATTGCGATCAGCCAACGCCATTAATGCCCGCATACCGCTGACATCTGTTGCACAACCACCAAAAACTGGCTGATTGGCATCGTTCAATAATTCTGCGGCTTTGATAACTGCCTCATCTAGACTGGCCTCTTTGCCGTCAATTCTTGGACTAATCTCTACAATCGGCTGCCCAAATGCAGAGATATTAACAGTACAACCATTTTTAGTGACTTTCAAAGAATTTCCATCAACCTGAATGGCCAAATCATCCGTGCCAATTCCGCAAAAAGGGCTGGGGACCTCGGTAATTTCAGTCATTAAATCTTCTCTCTAAAGTATTAAATTCTCAAGATGCGCGCATCATTTGCAAAATGCTGATACAAATGCTGGCTATTCTAACCTGATTAAGATACAAAACCCACATCTGCCGTCTTAAAAAGGCGCATCATCAACAAAATCAGCGGCTGTATCAATCGTATCGTGCGCTGTATTACCAACGACCGGAACAATTGATACCACGGCTCCACCCACCCGCATTGGTACTGAAACAATTTTAGTCAAAAAACAACCGGATAAAGATAATGCCAGGCTCAGCAACAACAGAATTTTTATTATTTTCATTTTTTAGCTTCCATGAATTCTTTAAATGAGTATTTTACTGGTAATTAAGGAGCGGGGATGAATTAACTCTAACCTGAATTCGTGATTTCAATGCGAATAAAAAGGCAAGTCAGTTGTAAAGTTTTTCATGAACGTTCCTAAACATTGCATTTTAAAAAAACCGGGGGAACTCTGTCGATTACAAGAATCTAAATCGATAACAAGAGAAAATTACAAAAACAAGGAGTAATTCAGCTGTTTTTAATCTTTTTGATTGTAAAATTAAATTAACCTCAAAAAATCTGATTTTTCGGGTTGCTTTCTTTTTTTACCCGCATGATTTGTGAATTGGAATACGATTTTCTGAACGACCACGCCCAAACCTGAGGCAGCATTATGAAAACATTAGCATTAAAAATCGGCTATTTTTTTGTCCTCGTTTTTTTTCTACCTGCCGCAGCCTTTGCCTGGGACTATAGCTTACGCTTTAATTCCAGCTATCACCGCTTTTCCGGCTACCATCGCCCATATCGTTATGACAGACCTTACAGTTCTTCCTATCTTCATAGCCATAGTCGTTTTTCTGATTATTACAGCTATTCTGGTTCATACAACTCATCCAGATTCTACGAATATGCAAGCTATCGATCTGGAATCAACCATTACTTTCAAAAACATTACTATTACCCTTTGTCTTTTTCATTCTCAGTTCCAGGTCGAATCAAAGTGTATGTTGATAATGGCTCTGGTCCACGGCAAATATTTCAGAGGGATGGCTTTACAAACCAGGCCTGGCAGGCACTCAAAAAAGGAGACTATGAAATCGCGTTAGATTATTTCGCAATGGAAGCCGACATGAAGAAAAAATCGGGCGTCTCACTTTCAGGCTATGCGCTTACCGCAGCTTCTTTAGGAAATCTGGATCTAGCGGCAAAAATTATGAGACGGGCATTCAAAACCAACCCGGAAGCCTTCAGCATAGACCCGGATTCATTGCGTCATCTGCATCTTGATAAACAAAGCAACATACTCATTACCAATTTATTGGAAAAATATGCTGCTGATGATAATTCTTCCAGGGCTAACAAGGCGTTTATGCTGTCAGTTCTTAACTATTTGAAACATGATTATTCAGCCGCAAAAAGATTCGTAAGCATTGCGCAACAGTCAGGCGATGAAAGTCAGAGCAGCAACAATTTACAAAAACTGATTGATCAGCAGTTGAAAACTCGTAAAAACGATCTGGCATCATTAATTCAAATTCACTGATAGAGCCATTTCCACTTAGTGTTTTTCAAACTGTTATTACAAAAAAGGGAAGCAAATGCTTCCCTTTTCCAGTTCAGAAAAAACTATTTCTTCCATCATTACTGGCACAGGAAATAACAGAATAAAAAAATGGCTCCTTTTACTGCAGACAAAGCAACTTAGGCTTTAAATTGCGACGAATGATTTCGTTTTTTTCTCTTTTGAAGTTATAGTGTGTCTCTATTTTTAGGGAGCCATTTCAGTTCTAATGTTATTTCTAGCGCCTTTGAAAAATCAGAATACAATTTTTATTCTGCATATAAAAATATTTCACCTTTGTTTAACTCAATGGAATCCCCGCTCCAACGTTGATAGTTACCATTAATATATTCATCATCCAACGAGAAACCAAGCTTGCGGAGATAGATAAAGATACTTTTTAAAACAGTAGGCCTATAAGTTGTATCATAGGTAAATGTAGGTAGTAGTTCAGCATTGTGAGTAGAAATAATGGTTCCACGCACCATACCGGCACCCGGACGTTGGCCAAGCTGACCCAGTACGACAATGGTACCGGCCTTCATATTGACACCTGTAAAATCACCGCTATCGCCGCCGACAGCAATCAGGCCCCGTCTCATACCATTGCCCAATTCATTTTTAACGCTGCCGGAAATAATGATTTCTCCTCCCTGGATGCCGATTGAACTGCCTCGAACAACGCTGCCAACCATATGACCAGCATCGCCTTTGATGATAATACGGCCTCCGGAAATTTCACGCCCCACCCAGTCACCCGCATCACCTTCGACAATAATTTCTCCTCCAGACATTCCAGCTCCCAGATGAGCTCCAACATTGCCGATAATTTTCAGACGACCGAAACTCATGCCTGAACCCAGCAGTTTAACTTTTGACAAATCACCTTCTACTTCAACCGTGCCATCATTGTTTTCATCGGTAATGGTAAAAAAATCACCCAGAGTTGTTTTTTCATTGCCATGGAAAATTTCCAACGCAGCCGCTTCTGATACGGTCTTTTCCAATAGTAAATCGGGGAAAATCACATCAGCTTCTAGTGGAACATCAGGTTGCGTATGTAAACTTAATTTCATAATCAGCCCTGCATTAATTCGTGCAAATGTAAATGAAACTGTCCCAGGTTGCCTCCATAATTTCCAGCCGTAATTTGAACGATGCCTTCCCTGACTGCTGCCTGTATTCCCAAGCGCATGGATTCACCAACGGCTTTTTCGTCCAAACCGTCTATTACAATTTCCAAAACGCAGGTGACTTCTTCCGGCAAGTCAGTTTTAGGCGCGCTACCTCTGAGCGATGGACAATAAGCATCATTAGTAGATGCGGGTAATTCTTTATACTTCGAGCCGGGTTTACTGCCACTACGGACAACGCCATCGGGAAAAGGCAAAATAACACCCGGAATACGCATGGCATCCACAGCGGCTTCGACAGCTTCTAAGGTAACGGTTAAATTTTCACCCAGGACCAGAAAATTCCCACCGCCAACCGCCGGTTGTACTCCAAAGCTTTCATCGATGAGAAATTCACCTTCCATAACCGGGATGCGCCACAAGCGCTGACCACCCAAGAGCTTACTAGCTTGATAGCCATCACCAAAATAACGTAATTTGCCGCCTACGATGACTTTTTCTTCTACTTCCAGTCCGTTATAACAAGCAGTAGTTGGACAGGTCATAACGCATTGACCGATCCTTTCTACCAGGCGGTTCCCGACACCTTTTGCACTCCCTGCAAAGAGTAGAACACTGACACCCGGCCTACCATCAGGTGTTTCATCAGAGGGAATTTCTCGTTCGATTCCGGCTTCGCATCTGCAACCAATCACCGATGTTGCAAAACCGGTCATGGCACGCGCCGCTGCCATTGCCCATTTAGGTGTTTCGCCTGTGATAATAACTCGTGCAGCCCACATGCCGAAAGCTTCGGCGAAAGTATCAATAATTTCTGTGGATTGAATAACCATAATTGATTTTTATTATTGTTTGTTGCTAGCGTGACTTTGTGGGTATGACTTCTGCCCCGTGTACATAATCATCATCTACCGCATAATTATCAAATTGGACAGTGTAATAATCTTCAAAGAAGGGTCGGATTATATCTTCAACCGCTTCGTCGTATTGCGGTTCTACATGCAGAATACGACCATCAAGATCAGAACAGAATTCATGGTTGTTAATGAAGAGTTCCCCACTTTTAATCACATAACGAGCGGCATTAAACATCGCCTCTCTATCTTTCATTTCATCGTAGATTGTGACATCAGCATCAGCTCCAATACCTAAATGTCCTTTATTACTCAAACCTAATAGTTTGGCAGGTCCTGCGCGGGAGATAATAGCGATTTCATGCATGGTAAATTCTCGGTCAATATCTAGCAAGTTAGTATTGGCTATCGCTTTTTGGTTAACATTTCCTGCTTGTTCATTACGAAAATCCTTATCCATCAATAAACGAATCAATTTAGGATAATTTTCAAATGATCCACCATTTGGATGGTCTGTCGATAAAACCATGCGCCATGGGTCTTTCGCTAATAAGAATAACTCTAAACCAATTGCCCATTGTAAGGCATGGGTGTAGATATGTTCCTGATAGGAAAACGGTAAAATACCGCAACCGCTTTCGCATTCTGTATCTGCGTTGATCCATTTGTTATTGGTCATATTGCGCAGCAGCCAGGTTAGCGGGGCATCACCTGTCATAATAGTAGCCTTGCCAAACATGACCTGACCTACATCTGCGCTGATATTGGGATTGTCATTGATATAGTTTGAAATTTCTGCGGCCTGGGATGTGGGGTTTTTACCAACTTCTCCGCCATAACTATGAAACTGAATATGGGTAATATGGGCACGGCGTCCCTCTGCCGTTTTCATGGTTTCCAGTGTGGTTTTATAGTTACCGCTATGACCTAAATTATTGCAGTGTATATGAGCAGGGTGGGGTAATTCTAAATCATTACTGGCATCAATCAGGGCTTTAATTATTTTTCGAGGGGTCAGATCAAAACCACTGATCTGTTCATCCAGATTGTGGACATTGGAATTTTTGCGTCCTTTCCAGGGTTCATCGCCGCCTGGGTTAACCAGTTTAATGGCATACGCCTTAGCAGCATTTAACCACCAACCCACCGCCTCTTTAAATTCTTCTGTACGACCTTTTTCCAAAAGCTGATTCAAACAAACATTATTGGCTAGTAATACATAATAGCCCTTATCCAGTACAGGCGTGTCATGTAATTCCTCAAAAGTGTGCCTTGCACCCATTGGTGGAACAGCTGCCTCCATCGCAGTCGTATAGCCCAGGGTTGCATAGCGATAACCTGTTGTAAATGTTGAGGGGACTGTTCCCCCCGTTCCTGATCTTAAATTTCCCACTCTGGGTTGAACATCATGGCGATGATCTTCAGGTTGAAATTTACGTGCCAAATTAACTTTATGTCCGGCTATATGACAATGGATATCAACACCGCCGGGCATCACTACCATGCCATGAGCATCTATACAATGACTATCAGATGGAACACTATCAACTATCTTGCCATCCTTGATACAAATTTCTTTTATTTCACCATCAACGTTATTGATCGGATCATAAACCTTGCCATTTTTAATGCGAATAGCGGCTGACATGTTCCCCCCTTTTTTTGCAACAGCGTTAAGCAGCGGCAGTTTTGTTGATCATAATTCCGCGAAGTTCACAGATTCTATGTTTAATGGCGCGTAGCACCTCTTCATCGCTCGGAAACGGCGATTTAAATGCTGGCCGCAATTTCAGAGCCACATTGTCCATACGATAAACGGTGCCGGCGACATTAATTCCATATGTAGCTGTCGTAAAGGCTACTCTGGCTAATTGACTGGTTACTGAGGGCTTTGGGTCCAAGGAAATAACTGGGATTGATTTAATATGTTCTATCGCTTTTTGTGAAAAATTTGATGCCGGATCGCTGGCAATGACGCAAAGCGCATCAGCTTCGCCACGGCCTAACAAATCAGATGTAGTAAATTCGCCAGGGTTGAATCTTGGATAACCACGATTGAAATTTACCCCAAAAGGAAAGCCCGTCTGCCAGGAAACCACATTATCCGCTCCGGTGACATTGCCATGACCACGGGTGGGTAAGGCAACAAAATGAGTAAAATCATTCAGGTCTGTCGCCAATTCCAGAAGCGCGCCGGCATTAAAATGTCTACCCCGGGTCATGGTCAAGCCCATACCAAAAAAAATCACACCAAACTGGCAGTTTTTCATTCGCTCAACAAGATTTTCCAGTTTTTCCATGGAAATGCCAGTACGTTCCTCTAATGTATTATCCAGAGCCTTGCCTTTTACCATTGCGCGCATTGCCCAAAGTAACTCAAAATCACTGCCGGGTTTGATTTGCAAGAAAATATCGGCAATTAATGAGCTCGAAGTGGGTCTGATGTCCACCATGGCAACGGTACGATCTTCTTTACCATTGGGCGTATTCATTCCTTTGGCTGTCACGGCATAACGCTCAAAATGACGCGGATGGGCTTCGGCTGGATTCCCCCCCCAATACATAACAAAATCAGCGCGGTTTTTAATTTCACCCAGACTGGCGGTGCTTTCTCCAACTCCCTGGAAAGCCATGCCGGTGGGTCCATGACAAACTGATGTGGTGGTATCAATGTTGCCATTGAGATAATCGGCAATCGCGACAGCCTCCTTTTGCGCTTCACAAGTGGTATCACTCAGGCCATAGATGGCGGGAAACTTGGCATTGACAAAAACCTGGGCGGCCTCTTCAACCGCTTCTTCGAAGCTGACTTCTTTGCCATTTATCATGGCGACCGGATAATCTTCGACCTTGTGTTCCAAAAACCAGGATTTGCCTAATACACAGGCATTGGTTGCCTTAGTGATTCGTTTTCCATCGGGATCAACAGTCAGTTCTATGTCATCACATACACAGCCACAGAATGTACATATGGCATTTTTTACGATATCCGGTTCTTTACTCATATCGGTTAACTCCCGTGACTTCAAGCCACCGTGTTAATTAATATCATTAAAGACGTTGCAGATATGGAGACAAAGTCTTAAGCTAACCCCAGAAATGAACGTACATTTTTAATGTTCAGAATACAACATTAAGGTAAGTTATATAATAAAATTTACATTCCAAGCAACTTTATTTACTTTATCGACATAGTTTGTTACCGGTTTTATACTGGAATGAGTCGGTTTTAATATAATTAATCCATTTGGAGTTATTTTATGCCAGAAACCATGCTGTTGATTCCTGTTCGCACCAGTCGGCAAGGCACATCCTTAAATGCCGGAAAGTTAAAAGCAGAGTATCAAGATGAAACGTCAACAATAGAAATGCACAAAGAGGACATGGCGCGTTTAGGCTTGAAAAAAGGCGATAAAGTCAGGATGTCATCAAGCAATGGTGCACAATGTGTTGTTAACTGCAAGGCACAAAAAGGCGCGGAAGCGTCGCCAGGCCTTATTTTCATGGCTTATGGCCCGGTTTCAAGCCAGTTTGTGGAAGCTGATACAGCGGGTACCGGCATGCCTATTTCCAAACAAATAGAAATTTCTATCGAGGGACCGTTAGCAGAGGACGGAACAGTTCTTCCCGTTGTTCCGGCCAGTCTTCCTGGAGCCGGAGCCGATCTTGCAACCAGCCCGCTATCCCCTCAACAAGTAGGCTTTCTGAATTCACTTTCATCTTCCGAGCTGACATCAACACAAGCTATTTGGCTGAGTGGCTATTTTGCGGCACTCAGTGGCTCTGCCGTTGCCCCTGGAGATTTTGCCGCGCCATCTGAATCATCAGCCAGCAATCTTCCTTTGATGACTATCCTGTTTGGCTCGGAAACCGGCAATGCCGAAAGTCTGGCAGAAAACCTGGTGAACAAAGCAAGCGCCAATGGCTTTAATGTCTGTCTGCAAGATATGATGGACTATGATTTCGCCAAACTGGAACAGGAGAAACTATTATTTATAATAGTCAGCACTCAAGGAGAAGGCGACCCGCCTTTAAGCGCCGTCAAATTCTATGAATATCTCAAGAGCGAAAATGCGCCTCGTTTGGAAAACCTGAAATATGCGGTTTTTGCCCTGGGTGACAGCAGCTATGAATTTTATTGTCAGACTGGAAAAGATTTTGATGGCTTTCTGGAAAAGCTCGGCGCAACCCGCATCATGGACAGGGTGGATGCCGATGTAGATTTTGAGGAACCTGCCGAACAATGGACAGCAGATGTGTTTGACATCTATCAAAAAATCGCCGAAGAACAAGGGGGCGCTGTGCAAGCCAGCGCTGAAGTGCTGGATTTTCCGGGCAAGGAAAAAAGCGGATATTCTAAAACCAATCCTTACTATGCCTCAGTTTTACTCAATGTTAACCTAAATGGCAAAGGTTCTGCCAAAGAAACACGCCATATTGAAATTGACCTGGGGGATTCCGGACTTAGTTATAAGCCAGGAGATGCTCTGGGTGTCTACCCGTTAAATAACTCTGCCTATGTCGATGATTTAATAACTGCATTGAAAATGAACGCAGAAGATTCCGTCACCGTTGCAAAACAAATATTGGCCTTACGCGATGCCTTCATTGAAAAGCTGGATATCACCACATTGAGCCGGGTTAATATGGAGAAATATGCCGATATTATCGGTAGTAACGATCTAAAAACCCTGCTTGATAACGCACATAAAGAAGAGTTCAAAGAATACACTTGGGGCAGACAGATTTTGGATTTAGTTGAAGATTACCCAGCCGATGCTTTAACGGCACAAGACTTTGTTAATATTTTAAGGCGCATACCGGGACGGTTGTACTCCATTGCATCCAGTATTACCGCACACCCCGGGCAAGTACATCTTCTAGTTGGCGCTGTGCGGTATCACAGTTTCGGTAGAGACAGGGAAGGTGTCTGCTCTACTTTTTTATCAGACCGTATAAAATCAGGCCAAAAGCTAGCTATCTACGTGCAGCCTAATAAACATTTTCATTTACCTGAAGATAACAATACACCGATTATTATGATCGGCCCTGGCACCGGTCTTGCGCCATTTCGAGCCTTTTTGGAAGAACGTCAGGAAACTAATGCCAAAGGCAAAAACTGGTTGTTCTTTGGCGATCAGCATGAAAAAACAGATTTTCTTTACTCTGAAGAACTGCAAAAAATGCAAGATGAGGGTTTACTAACTAAATTAAGCCTAGCCTTCTCCAGAGATCAAGAGCAGAAAATCTATGTCCAGACGCGCATTTTGGAACAATCCAAAAAATTATATGAATGGTTGGAAGAGGGCGCTTATTTCTATGTTTGCGGTGATGCAGAACGGATGGCTAATGATGTACACAACGCATTAATTGAGACAGTTGCCCGAGAAGCAGGAAAAAGCCAGCAGGAAGCCGAGCAATACGTAAATGACATGCTGGATGCTAGACGTTATCAACGTGATGTTTATTAAGCCAGCTCGTAAAAAAATGGCGTACTCATTTGCACTCTTTGGGCCGAATGGCCATCTAATATTTTGCCAGCGTGTTGCGTGCCGAACAATCCGTTTTTTAAGTCGTAGACAATGCATGATACTGTAATTGGACTGCTCATTAATAATGAAAACATACGGCTAATCAAACTCTTTCGGATATAATTTATATTTTTTGTTTTATTCCTTCTTAAATAATGTCCAAATCACTGCAAGATCAATTACTCAATGCTGGACTCGTTAATAAAAATCAGGTCAAAAAGGTTAAATCGGAAAAACGCAAACAGCGTAAAACTAAAGCTTCTGCCGTCGATGACATTAAGCAATCAGCCGAACAAGCGAGACTTGAAAAAATCGCTCGGGATAAGCAGCTGAATCAGCAAAAACAACAAGAGGCGGAACGACGCGCCATAGCTGCCCAGATCAAGCAACTGATTGAGATGAATCGTCAACCACAAGAAAAAGATGGCGAACCCTATCATTTCAACGATAACAATCGCGTTAAAACTGTTTATGTTACCGAAGCGATTCGTCAACAGCTGACCCAGGGAAAATTGGCGATTGTCCGGTTGAATAACACCTATGAATTAATCCCCACCCAGGTTGCTGAAAAAATCAGCCAGAGAGATGCCGGCTATATTGTGCAAATCAATGAGCGTACAGCCGATTCCGGTTCAAACGAAGATGATCCTTATGCTGATTTTCAGGTTCCAGATGACCTGATGTGGTAAGCTGCAATCCCCCAATAAACCCTGCCCTTTGAATCGTGGCTAAAGCCGCTCCTTGTATATTAAGTTCATCTGCGAATATCAAAACAAATTCATGAGTTCAAAAAGAATCGGTTTTATCAGCCTGGGTTGCCCAAAGGCTTTGGTTGACAGCGAACGTATCCTGACACGGTTACGTTCGGAAAGTTATGAAATCACTCCCAGTTATCAGGATGCTGATCTGGTTGTCGTCAATACCTGCGGCTTTATTGGTGCTGCTGTTGAAGAATCACTGGACAGCATCGGAGAAGCCCTGTCAGAAAATGGCAAAGTCATTGTCACTGGTTGTCTTGGCGCCAGAGAACAGGAAATCAGGGATCGCCATCCCAATGTCCTTGAAGTGACCGGCACACATGCATTGGAAGAAGTTCTGTCGGCAGTTCATAAACACCTCCCACCAGAACATGACCCTTTTACCAGCCTGATTCCGCCTCAAGGCATTAAATTAACGCCACGACATTATGGCTATCTAAAAATTTCCGAAGGCTGCAATCATCGTTGTAGTTTTTGTATTATTCCCTCCATGCGCGGCGATTTGGTCAGCCGCCCGATTGCCGAAGTTTTGAAAGAAGCAGAACTTCTAGCTAATGCAGGAGTTAAGGAAATCCTGGTGGTTTCTCAGGATACCAGCGCTTACGGGGTTGATACCCGTTATCAATCCGGTATCTGGCAAGGCCAACAACTTCAAACCCGGTTTTACGATCTGGCAAATACATTGGCCGAATTGGGTATCTGGATCAGAATGCATTATGTTTATCCGTACCCTCATGTCGATAAAATCGTTCCTCTAATGGCAGATGGGAAAATCCTGCCTTATCTGGATATTCCTTTTCAGCATGCCAGCCCAAGGATTTTGAAATTAATGAAACGACCGGCTGCCTCTGAAAACAATCTGGAACGCATTAAAGCATGGCGAAATATTTGTCCAGAAATTACCATCCGCAGCACTTTTATTGTCGGCTTTCCGGGCGAAACCGAGCAAGAATTTGAAGAACTATTGGAATTTCTTACCGAAGCACAACTGGACCGGGTTGGCGCTTTTGCCTATTCACCAGTAAAAGGCGCTGAAGCAAATCAATTGCCCGATCCTGTTCCTGAAGAAATAAAAGAAGAGCGTCTGACCCGTTTTATGGAACACCAAACCGCCATCAGCGCCCAACGCTTAAAAAATCGTATCGGTCATCGGGAAATCGTACTCATCGATGAAGTGGTGGAAGAAGGCGCAGTCGCGCGCAGTCAGTCAGATGCACCGGAAATTGACGGCCAGGTTTTCATTGATGGCGCAAGCCATTTACAGGTTGGTAATTTTGTCGAAGTTGAAATAGAAGATGCCGATGAACATGATTTATGGGGTAAGTTGGTTTAACAGTTTCTTTCAGAAAATACCCAATGACTGCCAAACCCCATCAACCTGATCAACAATTTTTTTATCCATAATAATCGGCCTGCCCCACTCCCGAGTGGTTTCGCCCGGCCATTTGTTGGTGGCATCAAAACCGACTTTTGAACCGAGCCCCGAAACCGGAGAAGCAAAATCCAGATAATCGATCGGGGTATTTTCCAGAATCGTTAGATCGCGAGCCGGGTCCATACGGGTAGTCATTGCCCAGACTACATCCTTCCAGTTTCGGGCATCGACATCATCATCAACTACAATCACAAATTTGGTGTACATGAATTGCCGCAAATATGACCAGGTACCCAACATCACCCGTTTGGCATGTCCTGAATATTGTTTTTTCATGCTAATCACCGCCATTCGGTAAGAACAACCTTCCGGTGGCAAATAAAAATCAACGATTTCCGGAAATTGCTTTTGCAGAATGGGAACAAAGACTTCATTCAGGGCAACACCCAGAATAGCTGGTTCATCAGGCGGTCTGCCGGTGTAGGTGCTGTGATAAATGGGATTTTTTCGTTCGGTAATAGTTTCAATGGTAAAAACAGGAAATTCGTCCACTTCATTATAATAGCCGGTATGATCGCCAAACGGCCCTTCGGGCGCCGTTTCATCCGGATAAATAAAACCTTCCAGAACAATTTCGGCACTGGCTGGAATCTGTAAAGAATGGGTCAGACAAGTTGAAAGTTCAGTTTTGCTGCCTCTTAACAACCCTGCAAATGCATATTCTGACAAGGTATCCGGCACGGGGGTAACTGCACCCAAAATAGTAGCTGGGTCCGCACCTAAAGCCACAGCAACCGGAAAGGGTTCGCCAGGATGGGCTGTTTGCCATTCCTTGAAATCCAGAGCGCCGCCACGATGCGTTAGCCAGCGCATGATGACTTTATTTTTGGCAATCACTTGCTGACGGTAAATCCCCAGATTTTGCCGATCTTTGTGCGGTCCTTTGGTCACCACTAACGCCCAGGTTATGAGGGGCGCGACATCTTCCGGCCAACAGCGTTGAATCGGATATCGCCCCAAATCAACTTCATCACCCCGATAAACCACCTCCTGACAAGCCGGTTTTTTTACCATTTTCGGGGCCATATTCAACACCTGTTTGAAAACTGGTGCTTTTTCCCAGGCATCACGCATGCCTTTGGGTGGTTCGGGTTCTTTCAAATAGGCCAGTAAAGTGCCTATTTCCCGCAGTGCGGTCACGGATTCCGCGCCCATTCCCATTGCAACCCGATGAGGCGTACCAAACAAATTACCTAAAAGCGGAATATCGTATCCTTTAGGATTTTCAAATAATAATGCCGGACCCTCTTGTTTTAAGGTACGATCACAAATTTCGGTAATTTCGAGATCCGGGTCAGCCTGATATTGAATCCGTTTTAATTCACCTTTTTGCTCAAGCTGGCTAATAAAATCCCTGAGGTCTTTATATTTCATACCGCAATGCCGGTATGCCTGAGCAATGCGTCAATCTGAGGCTCACGGCCACGAAATTTTTTAAATAACTCCAGGGCATTTTCACTGCCGCCTTTTTCGAGAATATTTTGCAGGAATGCCTTGCCGGTTTCCGGATCAAAAATGCCTTGCTCTTCAAATAATGAAAAAGCATCACTGGACAAGACTTCTGCCCATTTGTAACTGTAATAACCGGCTGCGTATCCACCAGCGAAAATATGCGAAAAAGCATGGGCAAATCGATTGAAAGCAGGCGGTTTGATAACTGCAACCTGGTTTCTGACTCGCTCAAGAATGGGGTAGATACGCCCACCTGATTTCGGATCATATTCATGATGAATCAGCATATCGAACAAGCTGAATTCCAGTTGTCTGACCATCATCATGCCGGATTGAAAATTTTTCGCCGCCAGCATTTTATCCAGCAGTTCTTTGGGCAGGGTTTCGCCTGTTTGGTAATGTCCCGAAATCAAAGCCAGCGCTTCTGGCTCCCAGCACCAGTTCTCCATAAACTGACTAGGTAGTTCCACTGCATCCCATTCAACGCCGTTGATTCCCGAAACGCCAAGATAATCAACCTGGGTCAACATATGATGCAGACCATGTCCAAATTCATGAAATAAAGTAGTCACTTCATCATGGGTTAGCAAAGCTGGATCATCGCCAGCGGGAGGAGTGAAATTACAGGTTAAATAAGCCACTGGAATTTGCAATTCCCCGGTGACTCGCTTGCGCCCCTGGTAATCATCCATCCACGCGCCACCTCGTTTTTTCGGGCGGGCATACAGATCAATATAAAACTGCCCCCGAATCTGGTCATTTTTATCTATAATCTGAAAAAACCGGACATCTTCATGCCAGCGATCAAAGTCTTCCAGTTCGTTAATTTTCAGGCCATAAAGTTTCTCAACGACCCTGAACATGCCGGGTAAAACTTTAGTAATCGGAAAATACGCCTTAACTTCTTCCTGTGAAAGCTGATATTTGAACTGGCGCATTTTTTCGGAAAAATAACTGACATCCCACGCCTTAAGATCACCCATACCATATTGTTCTTTAGCGAATTGGCGCAGCTCGGACAAATCCTTTCGCGCCTGACGCCAGGATTTATCTGCTAAATCTTCCAGAAATTCGATGACTTGCTCAGGCGATTCTGCCATTTTGGTGGCTAATGACAATTCAGCAAAATTTTTATAACCCAATAATTGCGCTTTTTCATGCCTTAATGCCAGAATCTGTTCCATGATTTCAGAATTATCCCATTGCCCAGCATCCGGTCCTTGATCTGAAGCGCGAGTCGAAAAAGCGGTGTAGACTTCTTGACGCAAAGCCCGGTTATCGGCATAAGTCATCACCGCTAGATATGAAGGGAATTGCAGAGTTAACATCCAGCCGGTTTTTTCTGCCATTTCAGCGGTTTGCCTTGCTTGCTGCATAGCAGTTTCAGGCAATCCTTCCAGATCACTTTCATCAGTAATAAGCTTGGTCCAGACATTCGTTGCATCCAACACATTTTCTTCGTATTTACTTGCTAGCTTGGAAAGCTGTTGACTAATCTCTTTGAAACGATCCTTTTTTTCTGGTTCCAAATCAACGCCGGACAAATGAAAATCCCGCAAGGCATTTTCAATGATCTTTTTCTGGGCGATATCAAACGACGCATATTCATCACCTTCTGAAATAGCTTGATAGGCCTTAAATAACTTGGCATTTTGCCCCATTTCCGTGCCATATTCGCTTAATTTTGGCAAACAGGCATTATAGGATTCACGTAGCTCATCACTGTTAACAACTGAATTCATGTGACTGACCGGCGACCAGGCTTTGTGAATCCGGTCATCCGCTTCTTCCAGTGGTTCGACCAGGTTTTCCCAGGTGTAATGATCTGTTGCAGCAAGTTTTTCTTTAACAACAGCTCTCGCTTCGGCCAACAATTGGTCAATTGCCGGTTCTACATGTTCTGGTTTGATTTTTGAAAAAGCTGGCAGGGTAAATTCTTCTAGTAATGGATTGCTCATTGATGTTTTTTGATGATTTGTTGACTGAGGGTATTTTACCGCAAACAGCATACAACATGATTAGAAATGATAAGCAAGCAGCTTATTTATCCCCTGAAATGAACAAACTTTTTCTAGAATGCTTTTAAAGCATCGTTAATTTTTTGTTTGGCATCATGAATGATGTGCAAGGAATTTTCCGGTGATAAATTAACATTTTTCAACTTGCTTGCCGCAGGAATGGATGTAATGGCGGGCAACTTGTCAAACCCGGACTGTCCTATCTTACTGTGTAATCTTGCCAAAATGACTACATCAGTTAAATCCAGATTTTCACTGGTATTGTAATACCAGTCCTCTGCATGTAACGGGATTTTTACCATTTCTTCTGGAAAATCCCATTTCTGGAGAATCGTTGAGCCTACCGGTCCGCGCACATACGGCAACGCCAATTTAAGTTCCAGATCTGAATAGTAATCATCCGGTAAATTGGCAGCAAAAGTTAAAAATGGAATCAGGCCAATATCGCAAACCAATCCGGCTAATAAAGCTTCTTCCGGATTGAGATGCTTGGCTTCAGAAGCCAGAAAAAAACTGATACTGGAAATATAAACGCTTTGCTTCCATACATGCTCCATAAACTGCTTGATTTTCTGGTTTTTGGAATTAAATATCTGTTTGATACTTAGCGATGTCACTAGGGTCTTAGTCGCATTCAAACCAATTCGATTAACTGCTTCAAAACAGGTTTTTGCAGGATTTCTAGTAATGTACAGCGGGCAATTTGCAACATCAATTAATTTTGCAGAAATAACAGGATCCAGTTGAATTATTTCTACAGCTTCTGCGATCCCGATATCATCTTCCATCGCCTTGCGTAAATTAACTGCGACTTTGGGCAGTGAGGGAATCTCCAGTTCATCTTCGGCATAGTGTTGAATGAAACTTTCGATGAGTTTGGAATTGGCTATTTTTTCAGGAAAACGCAGCTGTTGAATATCGTTGCCGCGCTCCTTGCCAATCGCCATGATCTTTTGTGATACTCCTAAAACCATGCAATCAGTTTTAGTCACCGCTGTGGTTGTACATTTTACACCACCGGCTAAAGGAAACTTAGCCATCTGTGTCCCTGACGACACCTCATAGCTCTTGCCATTTTCATCAGTCAACTCAACACAGCCTTTCAACAAATAATAAACTGTTTTGTTGACCTGCCCCACTTTAAACAGAGTGACTTTTTCTGGAACAAACTCTGACTGCTTGTGCAAATCAAAGGCCAGCAGCTTCTCTTCACTAAGATTCCTGATCGGTATCAGTTTTTTCAGGATCTCAATAGGAACTTCGTCAGAAAGTTGATCCTGGGCTGATAAGCCTTTTTTTCCTTTTAAAATTTTATCGAAAATAGACACAATATTCCTAAAAAAAATCTGGTTTTGTGCGTAAAAGCAAATTCAAATACTGAATTTGGACTATGCTTTGAAAATTATAGCTTAAAGAATAGCACAACAATTAAAACCCTTTGTTAAGAAACTCAATATTGACCTATGGAAATTTCGACATTTGCATCTGCCCCAGTTATCAGTCAAACAAAACTACCTTTTGCCATTTCTAAAGCTAAAATCGAGGCGTGGCTTCATGAACTGCCGGAACAGGATGCCTATTCCTCCTGCAAAGAAATATTTTATACACTACAAACATTAAATAACAAAGACTTACCTGTCAAAAAAGTTGCACTGGCAATGGAGGTTGTCGGCAATTACCTTGATTTTTTTGCCCGGCCCATTGAGCAAAAATTCATTGATGTCGGATTTCCATTGAATGAAGAGGAATCTGACCATCTGGCCCTGCTGGTCTGGAGCTATTGCGAACTCGCCAAAGGCTTTGCTTTCTGCGTCTCGGAAAAATATTTTTCTGCCGATGACAATGCCTTCCTTATCTATAGCGGCTTAAAATATTTAGGTAATGCCTTACTCTATGTTTCTATGGGCTACGAAGCTCCTTTTAAAGGATTTTGGAAACTTAACTACCAGTTTTATCAACTGGCAAAACAGCTCAATCTCCTGGAAAAAAACATTTCCAGAAACAATACCCTTCTAGGCACAATCAACCGAAAGTTTCGCCAAATTCTTTGTTTTTATCACTGCGGCAGCAACCAACTTCAGCCCAGGGAAATGAAAATCATTTTCCAGTTTTTAAATGGTTATGCTGAACAAGTAACAATCCGATCAAAAATCAATAAAAAGCAAGCCAGTTATTATTTGGCTTTTGATACCAGTCAGGATCACCCTCCTGCCAGATTAATTGATATCAGCAATTCGGACATTGAAAATATTCGTTATTTTTCCACCATCAAGGCGGCCAAAGCAATTTTTCATGATATCCAGGAACAACCAGTTGGTACTGATATATTGTATTCGGTAAAAATCAGTCTATTAAACAAAATGCTAAAAACCTTTAGCATGAACCAATCGCGAAAATTCACCCGGGTTAATGAAGACAAAATAGAGTTTGGACTGATGGGGTTTGATGATTCTATCCATTATCTTAGAAACAGCAAAAGCACCAGCTCGCCTGATGACGTCGAAATTACTGAATACGATGCCAGAATCGCTGGCATTTGGACTGCGCCTAACCTTGAGTTATTACCTGAAGGCGAAGAAATGGTGCAAAAAATGTGGAATACCTTAAAAAAAGAGATTCCACATGATCAAAAAATCAATCAGATTTTTACCACTCGAAAAAATATCGCGAGTAATGACAATATTTGGTCAACAGGCACGAAATCTATAAAGCAGGATGATTCGGTAAAGCTGGGTGAATTTAATGTCAAAAACAGCAGCATTAATGGTTATGGTTTAATGCTGAAAAATGGTCATCAGGTCAGAACCAATATTAATGATTTAATTGGCTTTACCAACAATGAAGACAACCGGATTGAAATTGGTTTAATCCGCAGAATCTGTAAAACCAAACACGGTGGCATCAGTTTTGGTATTGAATTGATGGCTCTTGAAGCAAAAGCCATTTGCATTTCCAAACAACATAATCACGACAAAACCGAATGGGCATTATTTTTGCCGGGCATCAAAACCTTAAACAAGCCAGACAGCATCATGTTCAACAGCAACCAGTTTGCCCCTGGCGATTTTATTTGCCTGCACCAGGGCATCGAAAAGATCTATTGCCGTCTCAACAAATTGCTACATAAAACCGACGACATCAGCCATGTCGAAGTTTATTACCCTGCAACTTCTTCGGCTAGCGCTTCCAGTTCATCCCAGCGTTGATAGGCCTGCTCTAACTTTACCTCGATCTCCTTGAGTTCTGTCAAAATCAGATTGATTTTATCCTGCTCCTGTTTATAAAAATCAGGAGCATTAATTTTCTCGTTCAAATCTGCCTGTTTGGCATCCAGCTGCTCAATCAACTCCGGTAATTGCTCTAACTCTCGTCGTTTTTTATAACTGAGTTTTTTCTTTTTGGAGCTGGATTTTGGTTTTTTTTCTAGTCCGGTTTTTTTCTCAGGCTTTTCAGACGTTACCGCCTTGCACTGCCTTAACCAATCAGCATGGCCGCCCACATATTCACTAATTTTTCCATCGCCTTCAAAAACCAGCACACTGGTAACTACGTTATCAAGAAAAGCCCGGTCATGACTGACCAATAACAAGGTACCATCATAATTCACCAGTTTGTCTTCCAGCAATTCCAGAGTTTCAATATCCAGATCATTAGTTGGCTCATCCATAATGATTAAATTTGCCGGACGGGTAAATAATCTTGCTAACAGCAAGCGATTCTTTTCACCACCCGATAAACTTTTTACTGGCGATCTCGCCCTGGCTGGGGCAAACAGAAAATCGCCCAGATACGACATCACGTGTCTTTTGGCGCCGGCAATTTCCAAAAATTCATTACCGTCTGCAACCGAGTCAGCCACGCTTGTTTCGGGGTCAAGCTGCTCTCTGAGCTGATCAAAATAAACGACTTGTAACTTGGTGCCTAACTCCACAGCCCCTGTATCAGGCTGAAGTTCCTCTTTAAGCAAAAGTTTGAGCAATGTTGTTTTTCCAGAGCCATTAGGACCAATCAGACCAATTTTGTCGCCACGCTGAATAGTCATCGAAAAATCTTTAACAATGACCTCATCTTCATAAGAAAAATTGAGGTTTGTAGCCTCGATGACTTTTTTTCCAGAAGCCTCGCCTTTTTCAAGAGTCAATTTGGAAGTGCCTTGTAAATTTCGTCTTTGCGCCCGTTCCTCCCGTAACTTTTTTAATGCCCTAACCCGGCCCTCATTTCGGGTTCGTCTGGCCTTGATGCCTTGTCTGATCCAGGTTTCTTCCTGTGCCAGTTTTTTGTCAAATTCAGCATTTTGATTGGCTTCTTCTTCCAGAGCTGCGGCTTTTCGCCGCAAGTAATCAGCATAATCGCCAGGCCAGGAAATCAGCTTGCCTCGATCCAGGTCAACGATTCGGGTAGCCAGTTTGGTTAAAAATGAGCGATCATGTGTCACAAACAACAACGCGCCTTGAAAATTCAACAACTGCTCTTCCAGCCATTCAATACTTTCCAGGTCGAGATGATTTGTAGGTTCATCCAGTAACAAGACATCCGGCTCAATCACTAAGGCCTTCGCCAGACTGACGCGGCGCTTCCAGCCGCCTGACAAACTTGAAACCAGAAGTACCCCAGGTAAATTTAATCGACTTAGAACCGTTTCAACCCGTTGCTGCAATTGCCAGCCATGATGGGCTTCCAGTTTATGCTGCAATCGTCCCAGTTCTGCCAGTGCATTTTTATCTTGTGCATTCATATTGATGGACAAGGCATGATATTGTTTGATCCATTCACCAACCTCACCCAAACCGCCAGCCACTGCATCATAAATTGTTTCCTCCCCTGAAAGACTTGGCGCCTGTTCCAAAATAGCCAGTTTGAGTTCCGCTTGACGCCTGACTTCGCCATCATCCTGGTGAATTTCGCCAGCAATGATTTTCATCAAGGTCGATTTGCCTTCACCATTTCGGCCCAATAATCCCACTCGTTCGCCAGCATCTAGTTGAAAATCCGCCTTCTCCAACAAAGCATGAGTGCCAAAAGCGATTGAAACTTGGTTTAGTTGTATTAATGCCATTTCTATCTAATTTATTTTTTGTAAATAACGTCTTAAAAAATCCAGACCTGATAATGCAGCCTGATTTTGTTTGCGTTTTAATGTTCCTGTTGCACGACCAACGCAAGTAACTGCTTCCTTATTATTAGCAATTGCATTATAGAGTCGAATACTCTGTTTTGGATTAGAAATATCCGTTTTTGATGCGGAATACATTTGCACTAAGGCATAATCAACGGCTGTTTTGTTTCGATAGATTCGAGAAATTTTAGCAGACAGTGTTTCCAGGTCTTCCTGAATTTCTATGCCCATTTTTTTGCATGTCATTTCGACATTAGCAATAAACAACGATTCGATTAATGTTGCCATTGGCAAACATTTAGCAGACATCAGACCATGACTAAAAGTTTCCAGGATGCTGAATGTCTGCTGTTTACCCAATAACAATTGCTCGATAACGGCTGCAATATCTTCTGAGTGATTATTCTTGTCTACAATTGTAAATACCGACTCACCCAGTTGTTTTGCCACTTTAGAAGTAAAATGCTGCACCTGGGCTTCTGGAAATTCAGGAGGAAAAAGCAATTTGGTTTGAATTTCATCCTTTCCGGTACGAAATCCGAGCTGTACTGATTCAGGAAAATCCAGTTTTTCCAGGCAATTTTGAAGCTCCGACTCGCCCATACCCAAGGTTTTAATGGTCATCAATTTCCAGGGTCGGGTCGAAAATTGTGAAAGTACGGCTGGAGTAATCCTCTGCTCAAACATTTGCTTCATTTCATAAGGCACTCCCGGCACAAAAGCAAAATGACAACGCCCTGCCTTTAATGCAAACCCTGGGGCTGTACCCCATTCGTTATCCAGACGAATTGAGCCTTTCGGTAACATCGCCTGTTTTCGATTGGATTTCGGCATGGACCTGCCTCTGCTTTTAAAATAATCAGCCATTTGTTGATACGCAACGGCATCAAATTCCAGTGGCAAATCAAAAGCAATAGCAACTGCTTCTGCGGTTAGATCATCTACGGTTGGGCCAAGTCCTCCGGTACAAATACAGCAATCCGCTCTGTTTGCAATTTCCTGCAATAAATTCACCAAATCATCCAGTATGTCGCCAACAGTGGTATGTCGGGTGACATTAAAACCCATCTGGATTAACTGCTCCGATAACCAGGCAGCATTGGTATCAATGACCTGCCCGGTCACCAACTCTTGACCTTGGGAAAAAATTTCAACTTTTGGATTCATTGCATCATCCTGTACCAGAACGGTAATGTGAGCAGGCTCAGAACCGTCGTAATAGTCACTGACATTGCGTAAATTCCTGCATCCAGCTTGTAACGATCACAAAATACGATCCCCAGCACCATACAGGGCATTGCTGTTTCCAGTAATGCCGCTGTTTTGGCTTCTCCTTCAATGTTAAGGTAACGATTTAGCCAAATGGCAAATAGCGGCATCAACAGCATTTTAATAACGGTTACCGGGATCACATAAGGCAAATTTCTGATTGAAACTGACTGCCAGTTTAATGCCAACCCCAGTGAAAATAACATTAATGGCACGACTCCCCCTGCCAATCTTTCCAGAATTCCCGACAGCCATTCCGGCTCTGAAATCTGAAACAAATTCAATGTGACAGCGGCGGCGGCCACCCAAAATGGAGGCGCATTTAAAAATGCCAAAACCGGTTTGCTATTATCACCATTTTCTTCACCAAAATAGCGGGCAATCATAATGCCTAATGTAAATAGCAACGGCAAACCGGCAAACAAATCCATTTGAATGGCAACCGAACGCGCCCATGTTCCGAAGGTTTGTTCCAAAACCGGCAAACCCAAATAAGTGACATTGGGAAACCCTGCTGCCAGCACCAAAGCGCCTAGTCTGGGGTTATTGATTCTCAGCAATTTTCCCGTCAACCACATCGTTACAAGTCCAAAAAAAATACTGGCCACCGCCAATTGCGAAAATTTCAATGACTGAGTGCCAATTTCGGCATTCCACAGCACATGCAAAATCATTGCAGGCAGTAACAAATAATAAACAACAGTTGTTAATACCCGCCGGGTTTGATCAGCTTCTAAACCGGCTGGCTTTAAAAAACGCCAAACACATCCGCAAGTAATCAGCAAAGCCATTTGTATCAGCGTTGTTGTCATTGATTGAATTTGCTGTGAAAATGAAAAATGGAATTTTGAATGTTAATATAATTTTACCTATTTTATTCTTAATTAAAGTTTCATGAGCCAATCATTTTTATCAACTAAACCTATCCCTCCCAGAGAACGCCTGATTATGGCATTAGACGTACCCAGCATATCAGAAGCCCAAAAACTGGTTGAGACATTGGGCGATTCCGTGATTTTTTATAAAGTCGGTATGGAACTTTTCATGTCTGGTGATTATTTTGGCTTTATCGAATGGTTAAAACAGTGTGACAAAAAAATCTTTGTCGATTTAAAATTTTTTGACGTTCCGGCAACCGTAGGGCGAGCCATTAAGGCGTTAAGTCAAAAAGGTGTTAATCTGGCAACCATTCATGGCAACGATGCCATTATGGAAGCTGCTGTTGCATCCAAAGGCGATTTAAAAGTACTGGCGGTTACTGCCCTAACTAGTCTGGACAGGGGTGATCTGGATGATCTTGGTTTTCAATGTGATATTGAAAAGCTAGTCATGTCCCGTGCTAAGCGGGCATTGGAAATTGGCTGTGATGGAATCGTCTCTTCTGGACTGGAGATCCCAATGATTAGAAAGGAACTGGAACACCGATTACTAGTGATTACCCCTGGTGTCCGTCCGGTAGACAATCGACCAGCTGATGACCAGAAGAGAGTCGTCAGCGTTGAGCAAGCCTTTCAAAATGGTGCTGACTATATTGTAGTTGGCCGGCCCATTCGCGATGCGGCAAACCCTAAAGCAATGGCAGAAAAAATTCAGCAGCAAATTGCTGTACAATTTCAACGCTAAGATTTCACCCGCTCATCATCAATAATGGTGATGATAAGCGGTTTCGAGGGCGTTCAAAATTCTGTGTCAATAAACCCGCTCTATGTTAATTAAAGGATGAAATCTTCGGCGACAAAGAAACAACCTCTTTTGTTAAAGGATAAGCTTGCAGAGCTGACAATATCAAGGA
>JALXCS010000026.1 GCA_026990815.1 Methylomonas sp.
CATCTGAGTTATGTAAGCTTGTCATCACTTTTTCAAAATCACCATTCACTATAGACTCGATTTCAGAATAAACAGGAACAAAACTATTCAATATTTTGTTTTTATCATCCCTGGAAGGCTCCGACAAAACAAAATCTGCAACTTTTTGTTGTCCCGAAGGTCTGCCAATACCAACCCGTAAACGATAAAAATCCTTGCTACCCAGATTTGCAACAATATCTCTCAAACCATTATGTCCTGCATGGCCTCCTGATTTTTTTAGCCTTACGATACCTGGATCAAAATCCAGCTCATCATGGACCACAAGAACCTCTTCTACTCCGATTTTATAATAACGGATTAACTTCCCTACTGAACGCCCACTCAGATTCATAAAAGTTTGAGGCTTTAACAAGATTACCTTTCGTGCTGCTACCAGAATATTGGTGATTTCTCCTTCAAACCGGGATTCAAAACTCCATTTAGTGGAAAAACTATTTGCCAAACCCTCTAAAAACCAAAACCCGGCATTGTGCCGGGTTATGTCATATTGTTGTCCGGGGTTACCCAGGCCAACAATCAATTTAATCATAAAGAAAGTTATTCAGTTGCTTCTTCATCGGCACCTTCTTCTGCAGCAGTTTCCGACTCTTCATCATCCGTGCCACCTTTAGCAGCCGCAATTGATACAACAGATAAATCATGCTCACCTTCTTGCAACAAGGTAATAATTTCCACACCTTCAGGCAATTTAATATCGGTTAGATGAATGGAGTCACCGACATCAAGATCAGCCAAATCAACTTCAATATATTCAGGTAACGCACCAGGTAAACAAGCAACTTCAATATCAACCAAACTATGAGTTGTCACTCCGCCTTTTTTTGCCCCAACCGATGTTTCTTCATTAAGAAAATGCAAAGGCACATGAACACGGATTTTTTCATTAGCACTGACTCTCATAAAATCCAGATGAAAAATCTTGGGCTTAGCAGGATGTTTTTGTACATCCTTCAAAATCGCTTTTTCTGCCTTACCATCAACCTTAAGATCAAGAATATGTGAATATACAGCTTCATGATCCAAATGCTTGAGTACATCATTGTGGTCCAGAGTTAAATTAACAGGGTTCTGATTTCCTCCATACAGAACTGCCGGAATCTTATGTTGTCTACGCAACCTCCTTGCCGCCCCGCTTCCTGATTCAGTACGGGTTTCTGCCAAAAACTCAAAAACATCAGACATCTTGTATCTCCAAATTCTGTATCAAATAAATCTTTTTCTATCTCTCATAATAAGGATAGCTCTAATCAACGTACAGTGAGCTTACTGACTCGCCAGCAGCAATCCTTCTGATTGTTTCCGCTAACATTTCTGCGATACTCAACTGTCTAATTTTTTTTAACTTTAAACATTCTGTATTTAATGGAATAGTATCAGTAACCACTAATTCATCTAATTCAGAACGCCGAATATTTTCTATTGCTTTTCCAGATAACACCGGATGGGTACAATACGCCACCACCTTTTTTGCGCCACGTTCTTTTAATGCCGAAGCAGCACTGCATAATGTCCCCGCAGTATCTACCAAGTCATCAACCATCACACAAGTTTTACCAGAAACATCGCCAATAATGTGCATCACTTGCGCAACATTTGCTTTAGGTCTCCGTTTATCAATTATAGCCAGATCCGCATCATCCATTCGCTTGGCCAAAGCCCTTGCTCGAACAACCCCACCAACATCAGGCGATACAACAATTAAATCTTCATATTTTTGACGCCACAAATCCCCTAGTAATAATGGCGATGCATAAACATTATCCACAGGTATATCAAAAAAACCCTGGATTTGGTCTGCATGCAAATCAACGGTCAATACGCGGTCTGCCCCTGCATTCCCTATCATTTTAGCTACCAGTTTCGCCGTTATTGGAACACGTGCTGAACGTGTTCTCCGGTCTTGCCTTGAATACCCGTAATAAGGCATAACTGCAGTAACTCTAAGCGCTGAAGCCCTTTTCAAAGCATCAATCATAACCAACAGTTCCATCAAATTTTCATTTGCTGGAGAACAAGTCGGCTGAATAACAAAAACGTCCTTATCTCTTACATTTTCTTCAATTTCAACGGCTACTTCACCATCACTGAACCGCCCCACTGAAGCCATTCCCATGCGAAGTCCTAATTTTTTAACAACTCCTTTTGATAATTCTGGATTTGCATTCCCAGTAAACACCATAATCGGAGCATCGTTCATTCCTGGTCTCCTAAACAACATGACGGGATGAGATTAAGCAAAGACGATAAAACAAGAGATGTGAAGACACATAAAAACCCTGCACAAGTAGCTTTTGCCTTTGATCATAAATCTTAATAGTAATGGCTGGGCCGCCAGGATTCGAACCTGGGTATGCGGGGATCAAAACCCCGTGCCTTACCGCTTGGCGACGGCCCATTTAAGAAAAATACTGACTCACAAAATATTGCTATTCAAAAACAGTCCTTCTGATTTTTCATTCTCTCTTTCCATGTGCAAAGCAAATTATAGCAGAGCACCGTTTTTTAGACAGCCCTGGCAACTCTTGAAAAACCTAGTCACTCCCGACCATCTGTATTAATGGCGAAACTGGCAGGCCTTTAACAAAATATGCCTCCCAATCCGCTTTAATACCCTCATACGCACTTTTTGCGCTTGGCTCATCA
>JALXCS010000027.1:0-811 GCA_026990815.1 Methylomonas sp.
TTTTTGATCTGGGCAATGTTAAAGCCTTGCTGTTTGAACTGGCAGCCGATGGGAAACTTGATCTAGCCGTCAAACAGAAAATCAGTCGGCTGGCAAAAGGCCAGTTATTACCTGGACATGAGCTTCAGCGCGAAAAACCGGGCCTGTTAAAAAAACTGAAAGGCGGTTTGGTGATGGCCCGAATTGCCTTGTTAGGTCGTTAGGTCGGAGATTTAGATGCTGGATTTTTTGATTAAATACCGCGGAATTTTTGTGGTGCTGTTTGTACTGCCCGCATCACTTGTTTTCAAAGCCTGGATGAGTGCGAGAAATCGTCTGGTATTCTGGTTAAACAGCGCTCCCGACAAGCATCCGGAAAAAGTGGTGAAGGTTCAGGAACAAGTCAAAGCTAGGATTCAGGAAACCGGCGGCAAAATACTGATGTGTACCGCAAGGCCGGGCTGGCAGGCAATGTCGTTAAAGCAGGGCAACTACAAAAAGACCCATTATCAAATCAACACCAATTTGCAGGATATTCTGGAAATTGATAAAGACAAAGGCACCGTTCGAGTTGAGCCAATGGTCAATATGGGCCAGATTACTGCCGCACTAAATCCTTTGGGCTGGACGCTGGCTGTAGTGCCGGAACTTGATGCCTTGACAGTTGGCGGTTTGGTTAATGGTTTTGGGATTGAATCCAGCTCCCACAAATACGGATTGTTTCAACATATCTGCAAAAGCTTTGAAATTGTCACAGCCGATGGCCAATTGGTGAAATGCTCGCCAAATGAAAATTCTGAAATGTTTTATGCAATCCCGTGGTCTTATGGTT
>JALXCS010000027.1:821-2685 GCA_026990815.1 Methylomonas sp.
TCTGTGCAGAACTGGCGATTATTCCAGCCAAAAAATATGTGCATTTGACTTATCTGCCATTCAAGAACGGAAAAGAATTTATCCAGCGATTTACCGAAGAATCCAACAAGCCATTTGATGAGGCTTATGATTTTATTGAAGGCTTGATGTATTCACAGCAGGAAGGTGTTTTGATGCTGGGCAATTTTTCCGATTCCGTACCGGCAGGAAAAAGAAAAAGTGCTATCAACCATTTCTGGAAGCCGTGGTTTTATGAGCATGTCAGTTCCTTTCTAAAAAAGGACCAGCCTGATGAAGAATGGATTCCCTTGCGTCATTATTACCATCGCCATACCCGTTCTTTTTTCTGGGAAATGGAACAGATTATTCCATTCGGTAATCAAGCCTGGTTTCGTTATTTGCTTGGCTGGATGTCGCCACCTGATATCTCCCTGCTCAAGTTGACAGAAACCGAAGCAATTCATGAATTATATGACACCTACCACATGGATCAGGATTTTCTGGTGCCCATCAGCAGCCTGGAACAATCCATTAACTTTTTCCACCAGGAAGTCAATTACTATCCTTTATGGCTTTGTCCGATGAAAGTCTTTGAAACACCCATCCGGGGCATGGTCAATCCTACAAAGGATGAACAAATGTTTGTTGATATTGGTATTTATGGCGAACCGACAGTCGAGGCTTATCAAGCCAAAACCACAACCCGAAAGTTAGAGAAATTTGTTCGGGATTTAGGTGGTTTCCAGGCGCTTTATGCCGATACCTACCAAACCCGCGAAGAACTTAGAGAAATGTTTGATCACAGCTTGCTGGATAAATTGCGCAAGCAAACAAATGCCTTGCAGGCATTTCCTGAGCCTTATGACAAGGTGTCCAGAGCGGCAAGAGCTTGAGTAGCTCCCTATCCCGATTATGACATTATTTTAGCTGGTTTATTAAATATTTAGGATGATCATATTGCAGGATATAACACTGGCAATTTAGGCTTTTACAGTAAGTACTTGCTATGTCCATTTTGTCTACCGGGAAGTCACAACCCAACACTACAGACTCAACACAATTATCTATTGAAACGTAAACAGGTTTAGCCTCCTCCGAAAAAAGTAACCATCTGAATTCGTTTTCATCTTTCCAATCAATACTTTTTTTGAAATAAATAGATTGTAACATCATGTTATTATTAAGTAGGTCGAAAATATCAACATTCTTTAGATCAATTCCTTGGCCATATTCAATAGTCGAACCTCCGTTTACCATGTGCAACCAATCATGGTAAGTAACATGACCTGAAATAAGATATTTGGTGTTTTGAGTTATCTGTTTATTCAATTTCTCCCGATCAAAAACGATGCAGAATCCTTTTGAATTGCCACCATACTGTGACCACATTCTTGGTTTGCCGTAACTAGAGGATTCAATTGGACAACTACCTGGAATATTGTTATTGGATCGGCTACAAGTACAAAAAATGTTTATCTGGGAGCCAGCATTGTCTTTTAGTTTCTGAGCATAAGTCCACTCATTCAAATCAATTTCATGACCATAACCTAATGTACTGATCCACCCCAGTGAACGTTCTCTTGGATCATCGAATTTTTTGACAAAACTGAACCTAATATTTTTTTCTTTTAATATTTTTTCTAGATTCTCAAGTTTTGTGTAATGGGCAACAGTGTTTTCGTCATTAATCATATTTATTCCATCAAATCATAACATTGTTACTATACCTCAAAAATTTTATCGTTCCCACGCTCCGCGTGGGGACGCACCCAGAGACGCTCTGCGTTTCAAATATTAGACGCAGAGCGTCAAAAAATGCATTCCCACGCGGAGCGTGGAAACGATAAAAAATAAGTACTTCTTT
>JALXCS010000028.1 GCA_026990815.1 Methylomonas sp.
TTGAAATTGAACTTTGTTTTTACTCATCGTCAGCCTCCTGGTTTCTCAAAGAGTTATGCTCATCTTTTCGACTTTAGAATTGGCTGATGGTTCTACGTAATCAGGAATTAATTTAACAACTGACTTGCTTTTTTATCCGCTTTCCACGTTACATAAACAGTTTCATAGCTTGCTATGCGCCTGTTTGTGTGCCTCGAATGCGAATAAAAATTCTGCGTCAGTTGTTAAATTTATTTTGAGAGGGAGAGCACTCCTTAACTCCGTAATAGCAAGTCGGCCGTGAAAAAACCAATACTTTGTTATTTTTAGGATCTACTAACTACTTTCAATCCGAAATAAAATGTCTGCCATGCTTGTAATTTTGTATGAACCAAAGCATACTACTTTATCCGTGCCGATTTAAAGGTGTAGGGATTTACAATCTCTCCCATCGAGAACATTAAGCCTGAAGCGATTTTGCTACAGGCCTTTTTTATTTATAACGCTCTTTTTTTATAAAAAGGAGGCTATCATCTCACTACTGTTGTCTCCCTCTTTCTACTTGAAATAATTTTCGACTGCTCCGTGTTAATGCTAATCAACCAACGAAAAAGCAAGTGGTTATTAGTCTATCTATACCCACTTGCCAATTGTTTTACTCACATAAAAAATAGCGGGTTTTTACTGATTGCAACTACCATGATATATGAAAAACATGCTATTGCAGCAGTAAATGCTAACCACCGTCTTTTTCCCAAGCTATGCATAGTCAATATTCCAAAACCAATATAAAAAATCAAAATTACTAATTTTCCGATCAGCCAATCGTGTTGTGCTGATAACCATTGACCTTTGATAACTAATATTATGCCGCTAATAATTAGCAAGGTATCAAGAACGTGGGGAGCAATTTTTAACCATTTCTTTAGCAAAACATCCGGTTTAACTTCTGACAGAACCGCACGGCTAATGAAACTGAATAAAGAAAACAACACTAAAAATATATGAATGAACTTGAACATAAATTGAAATTTAATTTTTTGCAATTCTCATTGAAATTGGAAAGATTCATGAACCAATCATAATTCAATATTTCCTTCTCCCAAATATTGCAGTCCCTATCCTGACAATTGTCGCTCCTTCTGCAATTGCTGCGTCCAAATCACCACTCATACCATAAGAAAAAGTTGTCATTTCTTCCCGACCAAGCTTGCCTACTGCCTGATTTAACATTTGATAAGGCTTTCTTTGTAAATCATACTCTAACTGCGGAGACGGTATTGCCATCACCCCGCATAATTTTAAATTCGGCAAGATTTCTACTTGCTTAACCAACTCAGGCAAATCAGAAATAGACATACCAGATTTAGTTACTTCATTACTGACATTAACCTGTAAACAAATATTTAATGGCGGTAGATTTTCAGGCCTTTGTTGACTCAGCCGTTTTGCTATTTTTAATCGATCAACACTGTGAACCCAATTAAAACAAGCTGCAATGGATTTGGTTTTATTTGATTGAATGGGACCAATAAAATGCCAGGTAATCTGGTAAGCCCCTAACTGCCACTGCTTCATCAAGGCTTCCTGAAGATAACTTTCACCAAAATGGCGCTGCCCTAATTGGTAAAGTGCACTGACTTTATCAGCAGACTGGGTCTTGCTGACGGCCAATAATTTTACACTACCCGGCTCCCTGCCACTGGCAAGTTCGGCCGCTTTGATTTTTGATTGAACCTTGGAAAAATTTTTAAAAATTGATGTCATGCGCATATTAAACACCACAGCTTCAAAAAAACAAAGACATGGTCTATGTTTTAGGTAATACATTGTTGCTGTTCGCCGCTTACTGGCTGAATAGCCAATACATCATCAACAAATTTTGGGGAATTTATGGATATCGCAGAATTACTGGCTTTTTCAGTAAAAAATAGTGCTTCGGATTTACATTTATCCGCTGGTTTACCACCAATGATACGGGTGGATGGAGATATTCGTCGAATTAATATTCCTGCCCTGGATCATAAAGAAGTGCATGCGCTGATTTATGACATCATGAATGACAAGCAAAGACGTGATTATGAAGAATTCCTTGAAACTGATTTTTCATTTGCTTTGCCTGGTGTGGCTCGATTTCGTGTCAATGCTTTTAATCAAGAACGTGGCGCCGGGGCAGTTTTCAGGACCATTCCATCAAAAATTTTATCTCTTGAGGATCTGGCCGCCCCCAAATTTTTTGAAGAACTCACTACCAAACCTCGTGGACTGGTATTGGTAACGGGTCCAACGGGTTCTGGTAAATCAACAACATTGGCAGCGATGATTAACCATATCAATGTTAATACCTATGCCCATATCTTAACAGTCGAAGACCCGATTGAATTTGTTCATGAAAGCCAGAAATGTTTGATCAATCAAAGAGAAGTCCACCGGGATACTCATGGCTTTAATGAGGCTCTGCGATCTGCATTACGTGAAGACCCGGATGTTATTCTGGTGGGCGAAATGCGTGACCTTGAAACCATTCGCCTTGCCATGACTGCTGCAGAAACCGGGCACCTGGTTTTTGGTACCCTGCATACCACATCTGCAGCTAAAACCATTGACCGGATTATCGATGTGTTCCCTGCTGCAGAAAAAGACATGATCAGAGCTATGCTTTCGGAATCATTGCAAGCCGTTATTTCACAAACCTTATTAAAAAAAATTGGCGGTGGCCGAATTGCCGCTCATGAAATCATGGTTGGTACTCCCGCCATTAGAAACCTGATTAGAGAAGCCAAAGTCGCCCAAATGTATTCAGCCATTCAAACCGGACGCAAAGAAGGCATGCAAACACTCGACCAAAACCTTAAAGAATTAGTTGATCAAGGCAAAATTACTTCTAAAACCGCCATGGTCAAAGCTGTCAATAAAGATATGTTCCGATAGAAGGTAAGTCTATGGATTTTAATCAACTTCTCGACTATATGGTCGAAAAAAAAGCTTCTGACCTGTTTATTACTGCTGGGCGGGCACCATCTTTAAAAGTCGATGGAAAAATGCAGGAATTAGGAAAACAGGCTTTAACGCCGGAACAATCCCTATCGATTGTACAAAGCATCATGAATCAAAAACAAAAGGATGAGTTTGAGCATACCAAGGAATGTCAGTTTGCCATCAGCCGTGAAAATATGGGGCGATTCAGGGTCAGTGCTTTTACTCAAAGGGATGCAGCCGGCATGGTTCTCAGACGAATTGAAACCACAATCCCCCAAGCTGATGAACTACATTTGCCTCCAATTTTGAAAGACTTAATCATGGAAAAACGTGGCCTGGTTATTTTTGTTGGTGCCACAGGAACTGGTAAATCAACTTCCTTAGCTGCTTTGATTCGTCACCGCAATGAAAATAGTTCAGGTCATATTATCACCATTGAAGATCCACTGGAATTTGTTCACCCTCACCTTGGCTGTATTATTACCCAACGGGAAGTCGGCATGGATACCGAATCTTACGAAGTCGCTTTAAAAAACACTTTGCGCCAGGCACCTGATGTGATTTTAATCGGTGAAATCAGGACGAGAGATACGATGCAAAATGCGATAACTTTTGCTGAAACCGGTCATCTGTGCCTTGCAACTTTACATGCAAATAATGCTAATCAAGCAATTGACCGAATTTTGCATTTCTTTCCCGAAGAAATGCACAGTCAGCTATTTATGGATTTGTCACTGAATCTTCGTGGCATCGTAGCACAACAGTTAATTAAAAGGGCCGATGGTGAAGGCCGTTACCCTGCAATTGAAATTCTGCTTAATACCCCTTTGGTTTCAGATATGATTCGCAAAGGCGAAGTTCACACCCTGAAAGAATTGATGAAACAATCCAGAGAGCATGGTATGCAAACTTTCGATCAGGCGCTTTACGATTTGTATGTGGCAGGCAAAATCAGTTATGAAGACGCCCTTAATTCTGCAGATTCAAGAAATGAAATTCGCCTAATGATTAAACTGGGGGCTGAAACAGCAAATCCAATTGGCGAAATTGGAGGAATGCATCTTGCCGAAGACGAAGATCAAGGGAATACAATGGTTTAAAAGACCAAGAGGCCACAGCAAAATGCGTGGCCTCGGTATTGAGCTTATCACTCTAACATAACAATGATACTGCTTTGCTTGTTTGACTAACCAATTCGTGGGGCCAACTGACCGCCCGGAGTTGCTTTAATGGCACAAAACTTGAATTCAGGTATTTTTGCTGATGGGTCTAATGCTTCATTGGTTAGCAAATTAGCACTGGCTTCATTGTAACAAAACGCCATAAACAGACAACCTTTCTGAATACCCAGTTCTGATCTGGCATAGGCCGTTATTTTTCCTCTTCGAGACTCCAGAGTAATTAATCCACCTGGCTCAACTCCCAACTCTTTCAAATCTTCAGGATGTATAGAAACAACTGGATCGGGTTCAATTGCATCCAAAGTGGTCGAATTACGAGTCATGCTTCCGGTATGCCAATGCTCTAGTTGACGTCCAGTGATAAAAACGAATGGGTACTCCTGGTCAGGAAGTTCATCGGCATGAGTAAATTCAGCAGGTACAAATTTTCCTCTACCTGTTTCGGTCGGAAAATCCACGGTAAAAATAACTGGTGTTCCAGGATCACCTACATTTTCCAGAGGATAAGTCAGGGAGTCCTCCTTCTCCAATCTTTCCCAGGTCATTCCAGCAATGCTTGTCATCGCCTGACGCATTTCGTTAAAAACATCTTCAGGGGCATTATAATTCCAGCCACATCCTAATCTATTGGCTATTTCCTGAATAACCCACAAATCCTGTCTAGCGTCTCCAGGTGGATTAACTGCTTGCCGCCCCATTTGAACACGACGGTCAGTATTGGAAAAAGTACCGTTTTTTTCATAAAACGCAGATGTCGGTAAAATCACATCGGCAAAACCGGCTGTTTCTGTCAGGAAAATGTCCTGGACAACCAGATGCTCTAATGCAACCAGAGCTTTACGGGCATGGTTTTGATTGGGGTCAGACATCGCCGGATTTTCGCCTTCAATATACATACCGAACAGCTCGTTATCCAAAATGGCATGAATCATTTCAACCGTTGTTAAACCTCGCTCAGGGTCCAGCTTAGTATTCCAAAGTTTTTCATATTTTTTCTGATACGTAGGGTCTTCAACCGGTTCATAATCAGGATAAACCATCGGAATCAATCCAACATCTGAAGCTCCTTGCACGTTATTTTGGCCTCGTAATGGATGAAGCCCAGTTCCCGGGCGACCAATCTGGCCTGTCATTAACGACAATGCTATTAAACATCTGGAATTATCTGTACCATGAATATGCTGTGAAACTCCCATTCCCCAAAGAATCATTGATGCTTTGGACACCGCATAAAGCCTTGCAACTTCTCTTATAGTCTCTGGATCAACGCCACAAATAGGAGCGACCTTTTCCGGACTGTAGTTTTTTAAATGCGCCTGCATTGCAGAAAAACCTTCAGTCCTTGCCGCGATAAAATCATCATTTTGCAAGCCTTCTTCCAGAATGACATGCATGATACCATTCAATAAAGCTACATCAGTATCAGGTCGAAATTGCAACACATGCGTAGCATATTTGGCAATTGCAGTACGATTAGGGTCAATCAGAATAATTTTAGTGCCATTTTTGGCGGCATTTTTCATGAAGGTTGCGCCAACCGGGTGATTAACCGTTGGATTAGAACCGATAATAATAATGACTTCGGTCTTTTTGACATCTTCTACCGGATTGGAAACTGCTCCTGACCCCAGGCACTCCAGCAATGCAACGACTGAAGAAGCATGGCAAAGCCGAGTACAGTGATCCACATTGTTAGAGCCAAAACCAGTTCTAATCAATTTTTGAAACAAATAGGCTTCTTCATTACTGCCCTTGGCCGAACCCAAGCCAGCCAAGGCTTTTTTTCCTTTTTCATCTCGAATTTTTTTCAAGCCATTTGCTGCAAAATCAAGAGCTTCTTCCCAACTTGCCTCTCTGAACACCTTGTCCAGATCATCCGGGTCAAGTAGTTCAGTGGTTTTAGCTACCCCTTCCCGTCTGATCAAAGGCTTTGTCAAGCGTAGAGGATTGTTGATATAGTTAAAGCCATAGCGCCCTTTTACGCAAAGCCTAAAATGATTAGTAAAACCATCACGGCCTTCGGTATAGAGTATTTTGTCATCTTTGACATGGTATTTGATAAGACAGCCAACACCACAATAGGGGCACGTTGAGTCAACAGTTTTATCGGCAACTTGCAATCCAACATTATTAGCTGGCATTAAGGCACCGGTAGGACAGGCCTGAACACACTCACCACAGGCCACACAACTGCTAATTCCCATTGGATCAGCAATATCAAAAACAATTTCAGAATGGGAGCCACGATTGGCATACCCGATCACATCATTCATTTGCTCTTCACGGCAAGCCCGGACACAACGGGTACATTGGATACACGCATCAAGATTGACTGATATCGCCGGATGCGTCAAATCAGCTACCGGCTGTTCCCGACTTTTAAAACGTGGCTGACCCACTCCCATTTTAGCAACCCACTGATCCAGTTCAGAATCAAGTTTATAAGGCGATTTTCCTTGCTCCGGCATATCTGAAAGCAGCAATTCCAGCACCATTTTTTGTGACTTGACAGCCCTTTCACTACTGGTCTGAATTCTCATTCCTTCCGTTGCTGAACGACAACAAGAAGGTGCTAGAACCCGCTCCCCCTCTACTTCGACTACACAAGCTCGGCAATTTCCGTCCGGACGAAGATTATCTTTATAGCAAAGATGTGGAATTTCTTTTCCAAGACGTTTGGCGGTTTGTAAAATAGTTTCGCCTAGATAAGCAACTACGGCCTCTCCATCAAGGGTGAAACTGACTTGTTCTTTATTGATATCTTTTGGATTGGCAACCATGATATTAGTCTCTGAATTGATCGTTGTTACTTAAGTTCGTCAGGAAAATACTTGATAACGCAGCGCAGCGGATTGGGCGCTGCTTGCCCCAATCCGCAAATTGAAGCATCGACCATTACCGAAGAAAGCTCCTCCAGTAAATCAGTGTCCCACTCCTTTTCCTGCATTAAATTTACTGCTTTTGTGGTTCCAACCCGACAAGGCGTACATTGGCCACAGGATTCATCTTCAAAGAATTTAAGTGCATTAATAGCAAGCTGTTTGGCGCTATCCTGATGAGAAAAAACCATAACTGCAGCAGAACCTATAAAACACCCATACTGATTCAAGGTATCAAAATCCAGCGGAATATCACCCATTGATGAGGGTAAAATACCGCCTGAAGCCCCCCCGGGGAAATAGCCATAAAATTCATGTCCATCCACCATACCGCCGCAATATTCATCAATCAGCTCTTTCACTGTAATACCGGCTGGCGCCAGATGAACCCCCGGTTTTTTAACCCGCCCCGAAACTGAAAAAGAACGCAAACCCTTGCGTTCATGTCGACCATAAGAAGCAAACCATTCCGGCCCTTTTTCTATAATATCCCTTACCCAATAGCAGGTTTCCATATTATGCTCAAGGGTAGGCCTGCTAAATAGACCAACTTCTGCCAGAAAAGGTGGTCTCAAACGAGGCATACCGCGCTTACCTTCCAAAGATTCAATCATGGCAGACTCTTCACCGCAAATATAAGCACCAGCACCGCGGCGAAGATGAATAGGTGGCATTTTATATTTCTGTGAAGGTGGGCTATTTTCCAGCTTAGCAATTTCCTGTGTCAGAATTTCACGGCAACCTGCATATTCATCTCGCAGATAAATATAGATTTCATCGCATCCAACAGTGAGTGCAGCTATGATCATTCCTTCCAAAAACCGATGGGGATCTTTCTCCAGATAATGACGATCCTTAAACGTTCCTGGCTCGCCCTCGTCAATATTAACAGCCATTAATCTGGGACCAGCAAAACCTTTGACGATCCGCCATTTTCTCCCGGCCGGAAAACCTGCCCCGCCAAGCCCACGAAGACCCGAGTCCTCCATTTTCTTGAGAATGCTTTGTTCAGAAATTTGTCCTTCTAGAACTTTCTGCAATGTTGAATAACCACCATCGGAGATATACTTGTCAAATGGAATATAATTAGCCACTTTGGCTTTAATATCATTATTTTTTACCGCATTTTGTACCGTTTCTGAGGTAGCCTGATCAATCGGGTTTTGTCCCACAACTGCAACCGGCGCATGCTGGCAGCGCCCGACACAAGGGACTTTTTGAATTCTTACACTATCTCCTAGGCCGGTTTTCAATGCGATCAGCAATTCTTGTGCGCCTGCCAATTCGCAAGAAACAGACTCGCATACCCGGACAGTCAACGATAACGGTGGTGCTTCACCCTCTTTAACCACATCAAAATGATGATAAAAAGAAGCTACTTCATAAACCTCGGCAGTTGACAAATTCATTTCGTAAGCAAGTGCCACCAGATGTTTGGATGAAATGTGCTGATATTTGTCCTGGATTTTATGAAGGTGTTCAATCAATAAATCGCGTTGCCGTGATTCGTTGTTTAACAAAACCCGAACTTCTTCAAGCGCCCCCAAATCAACACTATGGCCTTTGGGACCACTACGTTTTTTCTTACTGATTTGTTCTGGGGATATTTTAATCACTGCCACGCGTTACTCCTCCAATTTAGAACAGGCCAAACATTAAGATAACTCAAAAATCAACTCTTACAACATGGTGAAAAATATCGCTCGAGTATATTCATATTCAGGATATTAAATATACCAAAAATAAAGCCTTGCTGTAATATCCGATTCATAAAAGCACTTGAAACTGATATTATTAATTGCTAATATTTTGCAGATCACAGGAAATGATTTAGTATATTCCTACCTTACTAAATCTGTCAGGAAATACCCCGATGTTACCCTTTTTTCACAACAAATGTCTTTTCCAACAATGCTAAAGGCTATATCACTTTTTTTG
>JALXCS010000029.1:0-6154 GCA_026990815.1 Methylomonas sp.
AAAGGGTTTTTAGCGCGAAAAAATGGGGGCTTACAAAAAATCAATGACTTAGGATAGGAAATGCTGCGAAGATAGGTTAAGTCTTATATAATTCGAGACGTAACAGTTGGACGCTTACAAATCAGCACCCTAGCAATAATCCTTTAAAGTAAGGAAAACTAAAAACAAACCAAAATCAATTACGAGCTTATGTTTCCTTTCCTAGGCGACTGATCTGAATTTTTTGCCACATTAAATATAGAAAATGCACTCCGCTGACAGCTAAAATGCAAAGAAAAGGCATAACTGGTACTCTGTACCGAAATATGATGTAGGCGGCGGCATGAATGATGCAATACAATACGATTGTTGCCAAAATGATAAAATGACTTTGCTTGAACTTGTTATAAAATGCTAACGACAACAGTGCAGTGCTAATAATGGCGATGTAATAAAAAAGCCAAACAATACGTATTAATGTCTCAAGCGAAGATTGATTTCCTCCTTTTCCTTCATGTATTGGTGGAAACCAAAAATAGGTTATTTTAGCCATTGACATCCATGCAGTCTTTAAAGGATTTTCAAAAATATAATTTATAGCTTTTTTCTTCAAGATTGCAAAAGATTCAACTTCTCCTTTTTCTTTGCGAAGTGCATACCACTGTTTACCCATAGGGGTATCCTGTATACCAACAAAACCCACCTTAGCATTAGGGTTATTACCCAAATAGAGATTAAAGCCACCGTTATTATTTAGAATTGGCCTACCTAGCTGATCATTGGTATAACTAAGCCATGGAGCTAACACCAGCACACATCCCAAAACAAATGCAAATACCGACCCCAAACGAAATTTTTTTATACTTGGTTTCAACTTAAAACCGGAGATGACTAACCCAATAAGTAGAGCAGTGAGAATAACAGCAGGCCCCACGAGTAATTCAGCCCCAAAAACACCTCCCAATAGCACAGACAATTTAATTCGATGCTCTGAATTAATAAAAAAAAGTAATATGAATGTCTGAAATAATAATAACGGAACCATCAGATTTTCTTTTGCTATATATTCAGTATAAAGAATAGCAGGCGGATATGTACTCCAAAGTATGGCTGGGATCATTGCCCATTTCCAGTTATGCATGATCTGCTTGGAACACAAGTACACTAATAAAATACTGACAACACCAAGTACAGCATTGACAAACTGAGCAACTTCCGGTGTGTTTCCAAAAACTGCAAAAAAAGGAACAAGAAATAAAGGATATCCAGAACTATAGAAAGCTTTATTGCCTGAATCATCCACCATAACTCCTGTATTAAGCATAGATGTTGCCATTTTCATATATGCCATATAATCCGATGTAGGTTCAATATTTAATACGACGATTGCAGAGAATCTCGTTAAAGCTCCGACGGCTAAAATTATAAGGAGAAATTTTTTTTCATTATTCACTCAGCCCTCCTTTTCTTTTTAAGCACTGCGCCCGACTAAAATACAACCAATAGTGATAAAGAGAGTTCCAATAATTCTCATAGGAGTAACATTCTCACCCAGTAATAACATACCAAACGCTAAAGTCACTAAAAAACTAATTCCTACAAATGGATAGGCAACTGAAAGATCAACTTTTGAAAGTACCCATAACCACATGGCAACACTCAAAATATAAATAATCAAACCTGTCCAAATAAGAGGCGATGTCATCGCTGCTAATAAAGTATCAACAAGACTTGATTGCATTGCGTTAACCATTTTTGGTCTAGAAACACCAAGCTTAAGTGCTAACTGAGCACAGGCTGATAATGTAACAGTGAGTAAAATTAATCCAAGCACAAGATATGACATTTCCATATTCTCCTTATAAATATTTTGCAGCAATAACTATGATAATAAACATTAAACCGATCATTCTACTTACAGAATCTTTAAGTGCAAAAGCCACTGGGTCATCAGCTATTTTCCCCCTCCTCGCACCTATCCAAATTCGATTGCTCCAATACAGCATTAAAAAACAAAGCAACCATAGAATCTCCGGCTTTTGATATTGACTCATGACTTCTTCACTATTGATATACAGCGCTAAAACCAATGTTGACGCAGTAATATTTGCAGTGCCGAGACTAAATAAGGTTTCACCATCATTTTTTGAATACCCACGCCCAAGTGCCTTAGGTTCATTTTCGGGGAGGGATGAAATTTCGATAAATCTCTTAAGATTAGCAAGACTAACGAAAACAAATATTGAAAATGCAAGCAACCAAGATGACAGTTCAATATTAACAGCAGTAGCACCAGCAATAATACGTAAAGTATATAGAACGGCTAATACCATTATGTCTGCGGTAGATACACTTTTCAAGAATAAAGAATAAGCATTAGATAATAAATAGTATATAGTCAGAACGACTAGGAAAGCTACAGGGAGTAAACTAACAGCAAGAGCAAAAGCTATTAGCGGCAAAGTAATGGCACCAGCCAGGCCGAGGAATAAAGAAAGGTTACCGGAAGCTAATGGTCTAAATCGCTTAGTTTTATGTCTACGGTCAGCTTCCAAATCTAGTAAATCATTTAAAAAATAAACTCCAGATGCGCACAAACTAAAACATAGGAAAGCCAAGAGAGAGAATAGAAGCAACTTTGGCTCAAGATAGCTATGGGAAGTGAATAATGGAACAAAAATTAATACGTTTTTTGCCCATTGGTGGAGGCGCATTTGTTTTAGAAAAACAGATATTGCTGATTTCTTAGTTGTAAAATTTTCTTCAACTTTACCCGATTTTTTTGCTCTTTTTACGTCACTACGTGGTGCATTTACAAAAATGTTACCAACTGCCGCTTCCCAGATAGGTCGATCCGCAGAACTATCTCCCGCATAAATAAAACTTTCATCACCCACAATTTCTCGGATAGCCTTCAGCTTGTATAAACCTTTCAGATTAGTATTCTGATCCGAGGCAAGTACCTGATCAAAAATACCCAGATGGTTTGATATCCCTTCAGCAAAAGTTTTATGTGATGCGGTGGCTAAGATTAAGGTTTTCCCTTGGGCTTTTTTTTCTTTAAGGTAGTCCAATAATTTTATTTCATAAGGCAAATATTTGACATTAATGTCAACCAGTCTCGCTACGCGATCTTTTGCAACTGACCGGCTATGAAGTATCCACCAAATTATCCTAAATAAATTTAGAGGATTTTTTTTGATCAGTTTTAGAATTGACTCTACAAACAAATCTGTTTTAATAAGAGTCCCATCCAAATCTACTACAATGTAATTGTTTTTCATTTAATAAAAATGCCTTTTTGTTAAAAATAACCCCAAATTTACATCAACTAGCCAAAATTGTTAAAATTATAGCTTATGAACACATTTCAAGCCTTTAGTTTTCACATTAATCTGCATACACATCTTTTTAAGACAGCTTGCCCCAAATATAGAGAACCTAAGAATAAAAAGCAGCTAACAGAGAACAGTCGTTAGGTGGAATTAGCCCTTCTTTATTGGAAAACTCTAATTTCAAAGTGATACTGCTATAATCCCCGCGTGCTAAACATCATCTGGATTTTCTTTTTTCTCAGCGCCTTCCTAACCGCCTGCTTTAAACTTCTGGTGCTTGGTGACCAGCAAGTATTTGCCCAGATCATGGCGGCCATGTTCAAACTAGCCAAAACAGCTTTTGAGATTTCTATTGGTTTAACTGGTGTGCTGTCGCTGTGGCTGGGTATCATGAAAATTGGCGAACGTAGTGGTTTTATTGATTTATTGACCCGAGGATTAACGCCGCTGTTTTCAAAATTAATGCCAGAAGTTCCTAAAAACCATCCTGCCTTAGGTTCCATTGTCATGAATATTTCCGCCAATGCCTTGGGACTCGATAATGCTGCCACTCCGTTGGGCATAAAGGCTATGCGGGAGTTACAATCATTGAATCCTTCACCAGACACTGCCAGTAATGCACAAATTTTGTTTCTGGTTATCAACACCTCTGCTGTCACCCTGTTTCCGGTGGCCATCTTCACCTATCGAGCTCAATTTAACGCCCAAAACCCGACCGATGTGTTTATCCCGATTCTAATTGCCACTTATATTTCCACAATAGCTGGTTTACTTGCAGTATCCAGTGTCCAAAAAATCAATTTACTTGATAAGGTTATCATGGCCTATCTGGGTAGTTTTACTGCATTAATTATCGGGGTTATTGGCTATTTTTCCAGCCTGGATCAACAACAAATGCTGCAGCAATCCAGCCTGGTCAGTAATGTCATTCTTTTCAGTCTGGTAATCATTTTTATTTGCAGAGCTGCCTGGTTACGAATTAATGCCTATGAAGCTTTTATTGATGGCGCCAAAGAAGGTTTTCAAACCGCAATTAATATTATCCCCTATCTGGTTGCAATGCTGGTTGCCATTGGTGTATTTCGCGCCAGTGGCGCACTTGATTTAATCGCCAACAGTATCCGGCAATTGGTTCACTGGCTATCTTGGGACGATCGCTTTATAGATGCCCTACCTACAGCTTTGATGAAACCTTTCAGTGGCAGCGGCGCCCGCGCCATGATGGTGGATACCATGCAAGTTTACGGCGCTGATTCCTTTGCTGGGCGCTTGGCATCCATTGTCCAGGGCAGCACAGAAACCACATTTTATGTCTTGGCTGTTTACTTTGGAGCGGTGGGTATAAAAAATATTCGTCATGCTGCAGCTTGTGGGATAATTGCTGATTTTTTCGGCATCCTCGCCGCTATTTTTGTCGCTTATTGGTTTTTTGGTTAATGCATATTCATCTTAGAACATTGGGTTGTCGTCTTAATGAGGCAGAACTGGAAACCTGGGCACAGGGTTTTCAGAAAGCCGGCCATCAAATAACTCGTGAGCATGAACGGGCTGACTTAATTGTCATCAACTCCTGCGCAGTCACTCAGGATGCTGCTCGTAAATCACGGCAACTAATTCACCGCATCCATCGTGATAACCCAACAGCAAAACTAGTGGTAAGCGGCTGTTATGCCACTTTGAATCAGGATGAAGCAGCACAATTAATGGGGGTTGACCTAGTGGTTGGTAATGCCGAAAAGAACCAGTTAGTCGACAAGACACTTTCTGAATTAAACCTTACCAGTATGCCAAACATGGCAACTGAACCTGGCGAAATTTCTTTGTTTAGGCGTGGCCGGCAGCGAGCTTTTGTCAAAGTACAAGACGGTTGCCGTTATCGTTGTACTTTCTGCATCGTCACTATTGCCCGTGGTGAAGAACGAAGTCGTCCAATACAAACGATCATTGATGAAATTAATCATCTGGCTGGACAAGGTATCAAAGAAATTATTCTCACCGGTGTACACTTGGGTGGTTATGGTTCTGAAATTAACAGTCATTTGTCAGAACTCATTCAAACCATTTTGTCGGATACCAACATTCCGAGGATCAGGCTCGGGTCGCTGGAACCCTGGGATCTGCCAGAAAATTTTTTCCAGCTATTTGAAAACCAACGGCTGATGCCGCATTTGCACCTACCTTTACAAAGCGGCTCTGACACCGTTCTAAGACGGATGGCCAGGCGTTGTAAAACAGCTGAATTCAGCAAAATTGTCAGTCAGGCAAGGCAACTAATCCCGCATTTCAATCTAACTACGGATCTTATCGTCGGCTTTCCCGGTGAAACAGAACAGGAATGGCAGGAAAGTTATGATTTTATTCAAAAGATCGGCTTTGGTCATATCCATATATTCACTTATTCACCAAGACATGGAACCAAAGCTGCAACGTTACCAAATCAAGTTCCTATCAAGATAAAAAAACTGCGTAGTCAACAACTGCATCACATTGCAGAAAACATGAAGACCGAATTCCAACGACAAAACCTGGGAATAAATTTTCCCGTGTTATGGGAAGGCCAAACTGAATTACAGCAAGACGGACGTATTAAAACATTTGGTTATACCCCTAATTATTTACGAGTAGCGACTTTTCGTTCAAGCAAACATTCATTGGAAAACCAGATTGTTCCTGCCAAAACTGTAGCAATAAAAAATGGTGATCTCATAACTGATATTGAATAATCCAATAGTTTTTAAAAATATCATCCCTGCACCCATTTCAATTCAAGCCTCAAAAATTTCAGATTATTTAACCCTTTTTTTTGATTCCGACGTTTATAACATTGCTCGCTGAATTAT
>JALXCS010000029.1:6164-8941 GCA_026990815.1 Methylomonas sp.
ATTTTGGCGCATCACTGTAATAACTAAGGAACATCGAAATGAATAAAACAACAAACAAATTACGTAGCCTATTGTTAATTATCCTGTTTTCTCAGCCAGCTTTTGCAAATACCAATCTACAAGAAAAAATAGCGAATTCCAGCAATTGGGCAATCTGGGGTGGAGATTACGCTGGTACGCGTTATAGCAAATTAGACCAAATAAATAAAAATAACGTACAGAATCTAAAACTTGCATGGACATTCTCTACTGGTGTTTTAAGAGGGCATGAAGGAGGCCCTCTAGTTGTCAATGATGTCATCTATATTCATACTCCATTTCCCAACATTGTTTATGCGATCGACCAAAAATCACGAAGCATTATCTGGGAATACAAACCACATCAGGATGCTGATTCGACGGCCGCTATCATGTGTTGTGATACTGTTAATCGAGGCCTCGCTTATGCTGAAGGAAAAATTTTCTTGCAACAAGCTGATACAACATTAATAGCTCTCGATGCAAGCAAAGTTATTTCGGACCAAAATGGCGATCATAAAATCACTCAGGAAGATCGTGTTATCTGGCGCGTAAAAAACGGTGATCTTAAAATGGGGGCCACCAATACTCAAGCGCCCGTCGTCATGAACAACAAAGTGATTACCGGAATTTCTGGCGGTGAATTTGGCGTCCGCGGCTATATTGCAGCCTATGATATCAATGATGGCCATTTAGTCTGGAAGGGATACAGCATGGGTCCGGACAAAGATATATTAATTGACCCCAAAAAAACCACAACTTGGAAAAATGGAAAAACTCAAGCTGTTGGTGAAAACTCCAGTTTAAATACCTGGCAAGGCGATCAGTGGAAAATCGGGGGAGGTACAACCTGGGGTTGGTACAGCTATGACCCTGATCTTAAACTGATGTATTATGGCTCTGGAAACCCAAGCACCTGGAACCCTGTTCAACGTCCCGGTGACAATAAATGGTCCATGAGCATCTGGGCCAGAAATGTCGATACAGGTAAAGTCAAATGGATTTACCAAATGACTCCCCATGACGAATGGGACTACGATGGCATCAATGAAATGATCCTGATTGACCAAAAAATCAATGGACGGATGCGGAAAACCTTAGCCCATCTTGATCGAAATGGATTTGGCTATGTCCTTGACAGGGTCACTGGAGAACTGCTACTGGCAGAAAAATTTGATCATGCGGTTAATTGGGCTACTCATATTGATTTACAATCCGGCCGCCCTCAAGTGGTTCCAAAATTCAGCACTGAATATAATGGTGAAGATACTACTACTGAGGGTATTTGTCCCGCCGCTTTGGGGAGTAAAAACCAGCAGCCGGTTTCCTATTCGCCACAAACAGGCCTGATTTATATTTCTGCAAACCATGTATGTATGGACTATGAACCTTTTGAAGTCGAATATTCTGCTGGACAGCCCTATGTCGGGGCAACAGTCAGGATGTTTCCTGCTGGCGTTGATGCCATAACCGGACAACCGGATAAATCAACAAATCTTGGTCAATTTACCGCCTGGAACCCGGCAACCGGTAAAATTGTCTGGAGTAACAAAGAGCCTTTTTCTGTTTGGTCCGGGTCAGTAGCAACTGCTGGTGGAATTGTTTTTTATGGCACCCTGGAAGGTTATCTCAAAGCAATTGATGCTAAAAACGGGCAAAGAACTTTTTCGTTTTAAAACCCCATCAGGTATTATTGGCAATGTAAGTACCTGGAAATACAATAACAAACAATATGTTGGAATTTATTCTGGTATTGGAGGTTGGGCAGGTTTGGCTATAGCTGATGCCAATATTGACAAAGACTGCGACAATTGCGCACTTGGTGCCGCTGGCGCATATCGAAGTTTGTCATCCTATACCAAACTTGGCGGAGTTTTCTCTGTTTTTGCTTTACCAGATTAGCAATGCTTCAATTTATTCATTACAAAATATTCTTTTGGTAAATATCTCAGTAAAAAACATTAGCTGTACAATAACTTTGGTACAGCTAATGTCGATAAACCCAAATTTAATTTTGAAAATAATAAATTGTTTATTATTTAAATTCAAAAAGACCCTATGAACCAGTCGAAACCCTCCCTGCTTAATAAATTCAGTGCTTTAATTATTGATTTTTTGAAATAATATAACTTTCGAGAAACAATTCTTCTAATCTGGTTACCTGCAATTGAACGACATATATCTACATTATTTCTTACTATTTTCGTCAATGTACCACTAAATGGGTTTGGTAAATATTCTAAGCGATGAACAATTAAAACTGCTTTGTCGAAGAGGTGATTATTCCGCTTTTGAACAACTATATCATCGACATAAAGATGCATTATTCCATTTTATTTTCCGACAATGCGGTAATGAGGAAACCAGCAGGGACCTATTTTAGGATATTTGGCTCAATATTCATAAAGCCTGCGGTAATTATAGCCCCGATGCAAAATTTACAACATGGCTATATCGTGTTGCTCACAACAGGTTAATCGACTATTATCGAAAAACAGGGAAAGCAACTTTGCTTTCTTATGATGAGCTGTTAACTAAGGAAGCTGAACCGATTAGCCCTGATCGAAAATTGGAACCTGAAAATCTAGCCCAGTAATTACAGTTATCGGAATTTCTATTAAACGCGATTACAAACCTGAAAGAAACCCAAAGAGAGGTCGCATTATTGCATTTTGAAATGGGGTTTACGGTTACTGAAATTGCTGAAATCACCCGGATTAATACTGAAACTGTAAAAAGCCGATTGCGCTATGCTATGA
>JALXCS010000030.1 GCA_026990815.1 Methylomonas sp.
CTTTGGGAGTAGCTGCTTTTGCCTCGAAACTAAATTGGGGGTTATTGAATTTTTATCAGCCGCCATTTTGGCTGTCAGTCATTATTGCTGTTATCGCAATGGATCTTATAATCTATTTACAACACGTGATGATGCATGCCATTCCTTTGTTTTGGCGGTTGCATCGAGTTCATCACGCTGATCTTGACTATGATGTCACTACTGGAGCGCGTTTTCATACCCTGGAAATTATTTTGTCCGCATTGATCAAATTTGCTGCCATCCTGTTATTAGGGCCTCAGTTGATTGCTGTAATAATTTTTGAAATTTTATTAAATGCCACCGCAATGTTTAATCATGGCAATATTAAACTTCCTGAACCCCTGGACCGCTTTTTACGCCGGTTTCTGGTTACCCCGGATATGCATAGGGTTCATCATTCTGTCGAAGAAAATGAAGCTAACAGTAATTTTGGATTTAACTTGAGCTGGTGGGATTTTTTATTTGGTACTTACCAGGAGCAGCCTCAGAACGGACATCAAGGTATGACGATCGGGATTCATAAATATCGTGACCCAAACAAAGTGAACAGATTGCCTGGCATGCTATTACTACCATTCAATAGCAAAATTACCGGTTATGCCATTAACCGACGTAACTTGAAAAACCCGAATAATAATTAAATTTCTCTTTTCCTCGAAATTTGGTCAAACCGGATACCACAACTTATGAACCATCCGATATCAATGAAATCATCTTGGCAAGAAATATTTTTATTTGGGGAAACTTGGCACTAACATCGTACAAAAAAGCAAAGAAAAAAGAACCGGAAAATAATTTTCCAGCCACCCTGACCCAACTCGGGAAAGGCGGTTGCGGTTTTTTTTCGATTTGTTCATGGAAAATACCTGGCCGCCAATTGTTTCCTAATGCCAAAATCATTTTTTGCTTGATTTCATTTGCATAGCCATATCCTTCCAAGCTGTCTCCCACCCCAATCCTTTTTGCATCACAGGTGATTAAATCTAATTGATACCAAACCCTCGTGGTATTTCCAGATTTTGAAGAGGCATTTTTCTTAACTTCTATATCGGCAATATTATTGACATAAATTATTTTTTCCAGCGTAATGCCAAATATCCGTTGCCGCTTTTTTACCCCAGTCAAACCAACTTCTACGGTTAAATTATTGGTAGCCAAAAACACTCCAAAAGCGCATAGTATCAAAGCAATGAATCCGGTCAAAAATGCCATGAGTCTCGCTGTAGTCGGCAAGAAAGTTATAAAATCATCAAAAAAGAAATAACTAAAAATACCCAACCCGCCTCCTATACAACAAAGCAGAATGGCTAAAGTAACCGAGCGGCCATAACCATAATAAAACTGAATGCCTACCGGGGTTTTCGTAATGACCGGAATTGCGCCAGATTTATTTTCTTTATCCGCAATAACATGGGATGCTGTAGATTTATAATCAGCCAATTTTGTAATTGTCCGCTCATCAGCCACCTCTACAGGGATAAAAAACACCTGATCAAAATCAACACCAGACAACGGAATCTGGATATGCAATTCCCATTCGTAATAATCTTCAGTTTCACCGCCATTGACCGGCAGCCCTTCAGGAGGCATAAAAGTAAAATTAAGCCGAACCATTTTGCCAAAATTGCAAATCTCTTTTCTGGCATAATCCTGCCAAATGGGTTCTACTTCCCAGTCATTATCACCAGCTCTTTTGCGCTCATAATAATGATGGATACACGCTAGCGAAACACGAGCACGATTTGCCACTTCAACTGAAACTGGTAAATCCAAATAACCTTTAACGTACCCGCCTACCTGCCCCGGGAAAGGATCTAAAACTAGTGCTTTTGTGCCCAATTTAAGCCCTGCTAGTGTTTCCTTGATTGCCAAAAGAACCAGCCACAGTCCGATAAAAGGGAAGGTAACAAAAAAATAAAAAACAGGGTTTTGTTCAAAGCTGTCTAAAAGTTTATCTCCAGCCAGGAAAATAGTTACCCAAACGAATGCGTTCCAAAATAAGGCAAAAAGCCACGTCACCCAAAAATATTTTCTTTGAGGAAAAACCTTGTTGCCATGGCTTTGTTTAGAACCCCTTTGCATCGCTTCCTTTTACTTTTAAACGTAGGTATTCAACAAACCGTTACTTGCTGCGGCCCGTCCGCGTTCAATTTCTTCCGTTAATTCAAGAGCATTTTCAGCAACTTCATAGCTACTTTCATCCATTGAAAAAGCTTCACCATTTGGATTATTGTGTTTGTTGGATTCGTTCTGGGAAAAACCTTGGGACTGTCTTTGTTCAGAAAAATCCTGTTGAGAAACATTAACCTCCGCCAAGTTTAATTGCTGGCCACCGAGCATTTCTCTTAGCTTTGGAATAGCAGCTTCGATTGCTTCCCGAACTGAAGCATGTTGAGCATTAAATGCAATGGTTGCCTGATCCTGATTCATATCGATGCGAATTGAAACAGGTCCTAAATGTTGGGGATTAATTTTAAGCTCTGCCGCAGAAATGGACCTGTTATTCATCCAGACAATCCTTTCGTTAAACTCATTTTGCCATTCAGGATGATTAAATGGCTGGGTCATCGCTGGCACCTCGACTTTTGCAACAGGCGCCATACCTGCTATTTGCCTGTTTAAAACGGAAATATCAGGAATAATATTATTGTTTCCAGCAGATTTTTCAATTCCGTTTGTTACACCTGCATTAAATGACTGTTCCTGCAATTTATCCAACGAGGCTGCTTCCTGTCTCGGCTTGAACATGCCCTGCTCATTTTTCAGTATATCATCTAGGAATTCCTGACCAGAATCTGTAATCGCTGTAATTGATTCAGTTGGCCCACCTGTTGAAGAAATTGGCGTTGTAACTACTGAATAAGATGTAGAAAGTTTTTCAAATTCTTTAGGAAAAACTTGTTGAACATTTTTTTGATCTGAGGTGATATTACTTAATAATGACTTTTCCTGAACAAATGTCCCCGTTGTCAGCGAAGTATCTTCAATTAAGCCCCCATCAATTGTTGATTTAGCAAGCTCGGAAGAATTATTGGTCGGTACTGTTCCAAGCGCATTGATTGAAGCAGCTATTTGTTCTTGTTGCTCTTTTAAACCTTCATCCTGATCATTACCTTGCAAATATTCAACAAATTGCTCTATTGCATCACCCACTCCGGCAGCGGCCTCTTCAACGACATCTGTTACCACAGCAATTTTTTGCATCACATCTTGCAAAGTATCAATCGTGTCATCAATATTGATCAGTTTTTCCAGCTTACCAGCCTGCGGCAATTTGTTTCCCAATTCTACTGATGATGTTGGCTGTTTGCCGAAGTTATTCAACAAACCGGCAAATTCTTGCAGCTTGGCTTCTCCAGTAGAGCTTGAAAGTTCCTGTAATTCAGCCAAACTTTCAAGGGTTTCTGGTAGATCTCCTTGTTCCTGCAAAAGCCGGATCTGCTCCATCAATGCTTCTGAAAAACCTTCTGTGCCGCCTAATTCATCGATTTCTGTGCTCTGCAAGCTTTCCAGCCCACCTACATTTGAAAATAAAGATACCAAATTGGATACATCTTGTGTCATTGTCGTTCTCCAGAATTCGACTTTGTTAATGCTTACATTCAAGCATCATCCGTGCCATTTCCTCGCCCCGTCCGTGAGGATCGTTCATCCTGTTCCTTTTGCTCTTGTTTTTCAACTTGCGCTTGCTCTGTTTTCAGTGCACTATTTTGTACTTTTTGTAGACTTTGAGTTTTTTGATTGGCTTGCAGCCAAATTTTCTGTTTCCGCATCAGTTCATCTGCAACCGATTGTAAACTCTGCTTTTGCCCGGTAATAGCAATATCCAGCTTATGCACAAATGCTCGAAACTCCTGTAGTTGGTGGATATTCATTCCGACATTCCCCAAGGAACTGAATTTTTCCAGATATTCTTGACGGTAGTTGGTCAAATGTTCAATTTGATCCAGTATTTCCTGATGTTGGCGCTGAACTTCTCCCAATGCTTGAAGTGCTTTTTGTTCTTGATCGACCTTGAGGTCTACAATAACTTGAATCCGTTGTGACTTTTTCACTGCTTCACTATTTCAATATTATTAGGGAAATTTTCAACTTGGTCATTTCTCACATTTATGGTCAGTGTCAGAAACTTATACGGCTTTTATGACTTTTCTCTTCATTCTGCAATTGAAGAGAATGAATTTTCACAATGCTAATTTAAGTATAGACTGGAACGTCTGATATTGAATTTTACGGACGAAATATATATTGAAAGGGGAAATTCGGAATCAGTAAAGGTGTTGGTTTGCTGAGACTGCTCTAATACCAGTATTAGCTTTCTGAGATAAAATTGTAAGACGATTTTTCTTAGAAAAATCCTTCTGTAGCGAAATAATGTGTTGGAAGGACAAGTGAAGCTCCATTTACATGGAGTTCACTCAACCAGTTATGCCCGACTATCAAACTGGTTAATTGTCGGTAAATAGCTCTATTTCACTTTGCTCACGTCCTTATTCACTACAAATAAGGGCAACTCAACAATTATCAAGAGCTATTTTTGCATTATGATAGTGACTCCTTTCAACAGAGTAAGCGCTTCATGCAACGCATAATCCTTTAGATCCAGCTCTTTCTGCTTGTCTTCTTCAGACACTTTGTCTTTTCCTGTTTTTTTATCACCATTACCATTGATTAAATGATGCGATAAATCTGATTCTTTAACAGGCTTGAATTTTGGCGCATCTAATGCCTCCAATTTTACCCGCTCCAATTTTATATCCGGCTCTATTCCTTCAGCCTGAATAGACCTTCCTGATGGAGTGTAATATCTGGCTGTTGTCAACTTCACCGCACCGCCATTGCTGGTTGGCAAGATGGTCTGGACAGAACCTTTACCGAAAGATTTTTCTCCCATGATGACGGCCCGTTTATGATCCTGGAGTGCACCGGCAACAATTTCTGATGCTGAAGCAGAGCCAGCATTAATCAAAACCACTATTGGAGCACCATTCAAAATATCATCAGGAGACGCATTAAATTTCATTTCAGAATCTTTAATTCGACCTTCAGTATAAACGATCAACCCTTTTTCAAGAAAAGCATCGCTCACTGAAACCGCAGCATTTAATACACCCCCAGGATTATTACGTAAATCAAGAATAATCCCCTTCAATGGGCGTTTATTTTCTTTCTGTAACTTTTTGATTGCGGTCTTTAAAGCTTCCCCTGTTGGAGATTGAAAGCTACTAATCCTTAAGTATGCAAAATCTTTTTCCAACAACCGACTTTTTACACTTTGAACTTTAATAATATCGCGAGTAATGGTGATTTTTAAAGGGGCACCTTCACCTTCTCGAACAACGGTTAAAGTTATATCGCTTCCGGGCTTTCCTCTCATAATTTTAACTGCATCAGTCAAAGTCATCCCTTTGACAGGTTTTTCATCAAGCCTGATAATCAAATCTCCGGCTTTCAGACCAGCTCTTTGTGCCGGCGTGTCATCAATAGGGGAAACGACTTTTACATAGCCATTTTCCATTGTCACTTCAATTCCCAGCCCACCAAACTGTCCAGTGGTGCCAACCTTCAATTCCTTATACTGATCACTATCCAGATAGGAAGAATGAGGGTCCAAACCTGTCAACATGCCTCTTATGGCATCTTCCAAAAGTTTTTTATCCGGAACAGGCTCAACATAGTCCTTTTTAATCCTGCCAAAAACTTCTGTAAAGGTTCTAAGATCTTCATAGGGAAGAACTTCCATCGCTGTTGCTTCATGTGTTGAAGCCTCGCGCTCTGCCAAAACGGCCGTGCCTGTACTAATTAAAATTCCAAGCACAAGGCCCAGCATTAATAAAATAATATTTTTCTGCTTAAGCATTAGTTGTAAAACTCCAGTATGCGTGTTCATTCCCAAATTTATGATTTATAGACCGCCTGAGATTTGTTTTAAAAAACTGTCTATTCAACAACGTAAAAAAATTGGTCCTAAAATAAAAACCAATCTCTTTTAACCTACTTTCCCTTTACGTATTTTTCTACACCATTGAACAGGACTCAAAGGTTTACCTTTTTTACGAATTGCAAAATAAAGGCCAGCACTATCTCGTCCGCCACTTTTTCCTACGGTTGCGATAACATCCCCTTGCTTTACCTGCTCATCAACCTCTTTATACAAACTCTGGTTAAAAGCGTAAAGCGTCATATAACCTTTTCCATGATCAATAATGATTAATAATCCATATCCTTTAAGCCAATCAGCATAAACTACCCGACCATTTGCGATTGAATGTACTGCACTGCCTTCTCTGGCTTCAATCAAAACACCGCCCCGTTTGCTGATGGCTCCGCTACTTCCAAATTTTCGACTTAACTTACCTTGCACAGGCCAAATCAATTTGCCTTTCTGTAAGACAAATGGCTTGCCGGAAGCACTTAGAAATGAATCATCTAAATGATCCTCTTTCTTCAAAGATCGAATAAGCTGACGTAATTCTGATTCTTTACGTTTCAGCAGTCCTAATTTTTGCTGCCTGGTCTTTTGTTCCCTCTCGATCTTTGCCAATAAAACAGTTCTTTCCTTTTTCGCACTTTTCAGTTTAGCCTGATCCTTCTGTTTTTGCTCGGCAAGCTGTTGCAATTTTTCAACAACATTCTGTTGCTCATCCTCTAGATCAGTCAACTCCTGTAAAGCCCGCCTGGCAAGCTCCAACTTTCCAATGTGATCACGATATAGATAGCCATAATACACCAAAATCCTGTTGAAACGCATCGGATCCTGCTGATTTAGATACAATTTTAACTTTTCCCTTCTTCCCATTGTATATGCGGACTTAATTTGCGCCTGCAACTTATGGATCGATTTTTTTACCAGCGCTTTTTGCTCAATGATTTTATCGCTTAATTTATGTAATTGCTGCTGTTTTTTATGTCTTTTTACCTGAATTTCCTTTAAATCTCTAGCAATTTTTCCGAATTTTTTTTCGATAACAGCCAATTTTTTTACTAGTTCATCTTTTTGCTTTTGGTAAAGTTTACTCTTTATTGAAGTCTTTTTGATTTTCTTTAGTACTTGATTTAACTCATCTTGTTTGGGGGTAACTCCAGAAAAAACCGGCCTATTAAAAACAGAGAAAATCAGCAACAAAACAAGCAAAATTAAATTACACCTTCCCTCCCCAGGCATAACAATATTTTTTTAACCCTAATTATTTTTTAACACAGAATGGCCTGTCATTTCTTTCGGTTTTTCTATATCCAAAATATCCAGCATTGTTGGTGCGATGTCTGATAATCGCCCACCTTCTGATAACTCAGTTTTGCTGCCAAAATAAAGTAGTGGCACCGGATTTGTTGTGTGCGATGTCAACGGCTGCCCAGTTTCCTCATTGACCATTTGCTCTATATTGCCATGATCTGCAGTAACCAGCATTTGCCCATTAACAGTTTCTAATGCATCGACAACTCTCTGTAATGAGACATCAACTGCTTCAACTGCTTTAACTGCCGCCCCCCATACACCAGTATGGCCGACCATATCGCAATTAGCATAATTGCAAATAATAACATCAAATTTTCCACCCGTTATCGATTCCACCAGGCGATCTGTCACTTCCGGAGCACTCATTTCGGGTTGCATATCGTAAGTTTTCACTTTTGGAGATTGCACCAATATTCTTTCTTCTCCTGAAAATGGCTCTTCAATACCACCGTTTAGAAAAAAAGTAACATGGGCGTATTTTTCGGTTTCCGCCAATCTTAGTTGCGTCATTCCGTGATTTGACAACGCCTCACCCAAACCATTTTTCAATTCCATAGGTGGAAATGCAACTATATATGGAAAATCCTGCTGATACTCAGTTAAAGTTACATATTCACCCGAATGAACTGAGTACTTGCGTTCGAAGCCAGAAAAATCAGGATTGGTGATGGCTTGAGAAATCTCCCTGGCGCGGTCGGCACGAAAATTCATGAATATAATTGAATCTTCTGGGTCAAGTTTAATTGGCTGTCCATTGCCATCTAAAACAACCGTTGCCTTAACAAATTCATCAGTCTCGCCACGCTCATAAGCCAACTCCAAACCCTGTGAAGCAGACTCAACCTGATAAGGCGCCTCCCCGCCTACAATTAAATTATAGGCCTGTTCAACCCGCTCCCAACGATTATCTCTATCCATTGCATAAAAACGTCCAATAATTGATGCAATTTGGCCGAATCCTAACTCTGCAAATTTTGCTTCTATTCTTATAATGGACTCTTCGGCACTTTTAGGAGGCACATCTCGACCGTCCAAAAAAGTGTGCAAATAAATTTTGGTTAATCCTCTTTTAGCAGCCAAATCAATCATGGCTTCGATTTGATCAATATGACTATGAACCCCACCAGGAGACAATAAACCTAATATATGTAAAGCTTTGCCTTTGTTTATTGCTTTATCAACAGCACCACATAAAGCAGGATTGCTAAAAAAAGAGCCGTCAGATATTGCCAAATTGACCCGCGTTAAATCTTGGGGCACAAACCTGCCAACACCAATATGCGTATGCCCAACTTCAGAATTTCCCATTTGTCCGCCCGGCAAACCTACATCCAGCCCCGAGCAATTTAACAAAGTATGAGGCCAGCTCTCTTGTAATTGATCCCAGCATGGGGTGTTAGCAGCCGCAATCGCATTGTATTCAACTTCCTGCCTATAGCCAAAGCCATCAAGAATCAATAGCACCAGGGGTTTTGGACGAGCCTTCATATTATTTTGTCTCCAACAATCAAATTCAAAGTTTTAATTGAAATAGTAGTATCTTTTTGTTACATTCATTAGATTTTCATACTATTCTTAAATAAGTCAA
>JALXCS010000031.1 GCA_026990815.1 Methylomonas sp.
CCTTAATGGCTTGTTCGAAATTAAATGTGTGTGTCATCAATCTTCCTCTTTGTTATTTCTTCATTTTATGAAAATGACACAGATTTTTGAACACTACCGCGGTTTCAAAATTACATTACCATTTATAAGATAAAGTGGCGTAAAAATTCCTGCCGTTCATTGGAATTCTGCCTCCTTGAGCAACATCCGGGTTTCCGTTAACCCGATAATATCCGCCCAGGTGATTAAAATGTTGCTGATCTATGACATTGTCAATTCCTGCACCGACAACAAGACCCGGAACAATATCTGGCTCATAACGAGCTTTCAGGTTTAGCAAAAAATAACCTGGCGTAACCAGTTCATCATTATAATCAGCCACATCTTCCATGCGGTCATAAAAAACACCTTCTATTGCTGCCATCCAGCCAGAATGTTCAAATGTCAACTGTGCCCGACCGTTTAATGGGGCAATTCGATATAAATTACCTTCTTGCCCACCAATCTGTTGGCCTCGTACATAGTTTAAACCCGCATCGATCAACCAATGGTCGTTAATCCGGTAGCTGGCTTCAATATCCAGTCCCCAGAGTTGGGCGTCAATATTATTAAACTGCAAAGTCCCTTTGCCTAATCCTGCTATTGGCGTTCCTTGAATATAATCTTTCACGTAATGATAAAATACCCTGGGAGCTATGTAGACATTATCCGTATGATATTCAGCGCCCAATTCAAATTGATAGGCATTTTCAGTTTTCAAGTTCAGATTACCAACATAATTTCTGCCATCAGCCAGTCCTCCAGTGGCCTCTCCTGGTGACCAAAGATAGAGTTCCTGATAGCTAGGCGCACGATTTTTCCGGGCAAAACCGATTTCAAGATTCAGATTATCTGTTGCTGTGTATCGCAAAATACTGACCAACTCTACATCATGAAACTGTTTTTCATGATCCAGGTTATTGAACCTTACGGCCAAAAGGCGCTCGTTAACGCCATTAGGCAACATCATCCGTGAAGTACTAACAGCGCCGGCATTGGAATAGGTATAGGTATAACGAAGACCAAATTCCGCTGACAAATCTTCCATTAAATCGCCTTTCCACTCCAGAAAACCGCTATAGCGTTGTCTGGTAATATCGTTGAAATTTTTGACAGCAATCGGCATACGCATAGTCATTCCTGGCATCCCACCCATCACTGGCATCAACATACTGCCAGAAATAAAAGCATCATGGTTTGACCGGTCGCCATTAATTCCTATTGTCAAAGCACCGCTAAACAAAGGCATGGTAAAAGCCATATCAAGCCCTCCGCCTTCAACTTCGGTACGGTTCTGCATCAACATCGGCCCGCCATTCATTATTCTTGGCGGCCTCAGGGTATGATTATCCATTAAATGACGCATATTCTGATAATAAAACCGGGTTTTTAACTGGTAACCATCACCGATATCCCAACTGTGATTGACATCATAAAGACCTCCCTTGATATACATAATATCCATTGGCAGAGCCGGCGTTCCAGTTTTGTGGGTATTATTATCAGTGTATTGCAGGCCCAATTCGTGGCCATCTCGTTGATAGCCATATCCAACGGTATAAACTTCCCGGTCATAACTGGTCGGAGTAACCCTTTTGTCGTCCTTGAATTTATAATTTTCTCCTTCATCCTTGGAACCACCCGCATAAAGCTTGTGATTTTGATTGGCGACCGAGACAAAACCGGCACCGAAATAACCATCGTCAACCGAACTGTATCCCGATGAAAGCACTCCGCTGGTCGCAAAAGTTTCATCTTCGTCAGCAAATCGACCTTTTTTGGTCTTCAGGCGCATTGCCCCACCGATTGTGTCAATACCACTGCTAACCGGAGCAATGCCACGATATACCTGCAATGATTCGGTTAATGCTGCCGGGATATGACTCAATGGTGGGTCCATACTGTTCGGGCCAACTTCTTTAAAGTTGGCACCGTCAAGGCTGACATTAATCCGGCTGCCAAACATGCCGCGATATTGAGCAATGCCTGTTAATGGGCCATTTCGGTTAACATTGGCGCCTGGAACATATTTCAACAATGAAGCCGCATCTTTCAAGCCTGATGAATCAGGGACAACACCTAGTTCACCGGGCCTTTTTGCAACACCTTCAACAATAATTGTTGGCAATTGCTCGGTTTCAGCGATAGCCTGAAAAGGCATTGCTAAACATACCGCCGAAATTAGTAATAGTCTTGTCTTAACCACTTTTTTCCTCTCTAACAAAAGACGTAACTAGTTGGTTAAGCAAAATACCAGCCAAAATACTATTTTTTACAAGCTAATGATATTAAACAATAAAAAGAATTTATGGATTGTTAAATTATAAATTCTATGTTAAATAACTCAGATAAATTGGGTTATTTAACATAGTTTAATTATTTGCAAAAGCAAAATTATCCTAGCTGTAATAACCAACGCTGTGAATAATCTGAGGATTCTTTAAGAAAAAGTTTTAGATCTGTAAAACCCTTATTTGTTATCTTATATCCCTCCTAGATTCAACTCATAAGTGCAATTCATTTTAATGGAAATGGAAGGGCCAGCTGATGTATAGTTCAAGCTTTTTCAATCCGACCAAAGAATGAGGAAACTTATGAAGAAATATCGTCAG
>JALXCS010000032.1 GCA_026990815.1 Methylomonas sp.
GTTCTGGGTAACCACTAAGGGAGAATAAAAAAAATATAATTTTAATTTTTAGGAGGTAAGCTAATGAGCGCATCTCAATCAGCTGTAAGATCTCGTGCGGAAGCCGTAAAGGTTGCCCGTACGTTTGACTGGATGATTCTTTTTACACTATTCTTTGTAGTTTTAGGTGGTTATCACATTCACTACATGTTAACCGGCGGGGACTGGGATTTCTGGTCTGACTGGAAAGATAGACGTCTTTGGGTAACAGTAGCTCCAATTGTGTCAATTACTTTTCCTGCTGCAGTTCAAGCATGTCTTTGGTGGCGTTATCGTCTGCCTTATGGTGCTGTTGTCTGTGTACTTGGTTTATTATTAGGCGAGTGGGTAAACAGATACCTGAACTTCTGGGGCTGGACATACTTCCCAGTAAACATTTGTTTTCCTTCAAATCTGATTCCTGGCGCTATTGTCTTGGATGTGATTTTGATGCTGTCTGGTAGTATGGTTCTGACTGCAGTACTTGGTGGTATGGCATATGGGTTATTGTTCTACCCTGGCAACTGGCCAATTATTGCGCCTTTACACGTACCAGTTGAATATAACGGTATGATGTTTACTTTGGCTGATTTACAAGGTTACCACTATGTAAGAACTGGTACTCCTGAGTACATCAGAATGGTAGAAAAAGGGACATTAAGAACCTTTGGTAAAGACGTTGCTCCAGTATCAGCGTTCTTCTCTGCTTTCGTAAGTATCTTGATTTACTTCTTATGGCATTTCTTTGGACAGTGGTTCGCAAGCACCAAATTTGTTCAATCAATTTAAGATTGTTATCAAGAACACTGGAAATATTAGTGAAACATTAAGTTTTACTGGAATCCTTATATAAAACTATTGATTCTCTATTAAAGAGGAGGATATATGAAAATAATAAAAGACAAGGTTGCAAAGTTATCCTTTGTAGCATTGCTATTATCACTGACAGCGGCAATGTTTTATACGCCAACAGCTTCTGCTCATGGTGAAAAATCTCAGGCGGCTTTCATGCGTATGCGTACTATTCACTGGTACGATTTGCATTGGTCTAAAGATGAGCTGAACGTCAATGAGACTATGACTCTTGATGGTAAGTTCCATGTATTTGCCGGGTGGCCTGAAACTGTAGACAAGCCTGAAGTATCATTTTTGAACATCGGTATTCCAGGTCCTGTATTTATTCGTGCAGGTTCTTGGGTTGGCGGTCAGCTAGTGCCTCGTTCTATCGCATTGGAGCTTGGTAAAACTTATGAATTCAAAGTTTTATTGAAAGCGCGCCGTCCTGGTGACTGGCATGTTCACTCTATGATGAACGTTCAAGGTGGTGGCCCAATCATTGGTCCTGGTAAATGGGTAACCATTCATGGATCAATGGGTTCTTTTGTTAACCCTATTACAACTTTGACTGGTGAAACAATTGACCTGGAAACTTATGCATTAGTAGATTCTATCTATTTCTGGCATGGTTTCTGGTATTTGTTTGGCTTGGCATGGTTGGGATATTGGGTCAAAAAGCCACAGTTCATTGTGCGTCACCTTGCTGTTGAAGCAGGTAAAGCTGATTCGTTAATTACTCCAACTGATAAAAAAGTTGGTATTGGCTTTATGGTTGGTACAATTGCAATCGTTGCAATGACAATGAGTTCGACTAACGAAAAATATCCTGTAACTACTCCGTTGCAAGCAGGTTTGATTCGTGGAATCAAGTGGATCGAAATGCCAGAGCCTACTGTAGCTGTTAAGGTAGAAGATGCATCATATCGTGTACCAGGTCGTGCAATGCAGATGACATTGACTATCACAAACAATGGCGATTCGCCAGTTCGTTTGGGTGAGTTCAATACTGCTTCAGTACGTTTCCTTGACGCTGATGTCTATGAAGATGATACTGGCTATCCAGATGATCTTTTGGCAGAAAACGGCATGACTCAAAGCGACAACAGCCCAATTGCACCAGGTGAAACAAGAACTATTGAAGTAACTTGTTCTGATGCGGCTTGGGAAGTCTATCGTTTGGCTGACTTGGTATATGACCCTGATAGCCGTTTTGCTGGATTGCTGTTCTTCTTTGATGATAGCGGTAACCGTCAAATGGTAACAGTTGATGCACCATTAATCCCAGTATTTATCTAATAAATAATTTATCATGTAGGATTTCTACATGGTAATTTAAGGGATGAAACCTCTGTCACTGTAAGGTGGCAGGGGTTTTTTTATGTAAAAATAATTTTTTCTTCAAATATATAATTGGTCTATACTTTATGCGAATTTACAAGTTAATTCGCTATTGATTAATTTACTTTGAGGAATTTAATGAGATATTTAATTTTATTACTAACTTTATTGTCTTTCAGTGTGTCAGCAGGGCCGGTGAATATCAATTCTGCAGATGCAAAAACCATAGCATTAAACCTGAAAGGAATTGGAATAAAAAAGGCTGATGCAATAGTAAAATATAGAAAGAAGCATGGTTCTTTTAAGAGCATTGAAGATCTGGAAAATGTAAAGGGTATTGGAAAAAAAACAATACAAAAAAATAAAAGAGACATACGTTTTAAAGGTGGAAGTGCAGCAAAAATTGGCAAGAAAAAAACAACAAAGCT
>JALXCS010000033.1 GCA_026990815.1 Methylomonas sp.
CTGTAAACCTAGTTAAAAATGGTAATTTTGACAGCTTAGGTTCCTGGAGAAATTTCTGGAATTTGTCTTCCATTCAAAGGACCGGCTATAAAGTTGCCAGCAAATATGGCCTGAAAGCGGCAAAGCGCAAGGCATTCTATGCAGGCCCAATACAAACACTTGCTCTTAAAACCGGTAAAACTTATCAACTCTCTGCTTATGCAGCTCTGGCAACGTCTTACCAAACCAGAAATGATATGTTTGCCGGATTATTACTTACCACCCCCAAAGGGTTGAGGTTACAGCCCTTGACAAAAAAATCCATAGTTAAAGGCCAATGGAGTAAATTAACCGCTACTTTCAAAGTTAATACTTCTTACGGAAAACCCAGTAAAATTGAATTGCTTTTTTACGGGCCATCTTCCGGAAGAGATTTTTATCTTGATGAAGTCATAGTCAAGCCTAAGTAAAATATTTCTCTTTTGTAACAAAGGAACGATCAAAAAATGCCGGAGTTATACTATTCCGGCATTTTTTAAAACCAATTCTATTCTATCTTCTTAAATTCATATTTCTTACTGGGCATTGATACTAAACACATCAACCACATAAATATTTGGTCTACCAATATCTTCCCGTTGGGATAAAAGCTCATCCTGCGGCATATCCATACCGATAACATATCCTGTCAACTGTTTTTCAGTGATTTTAAATCGGATAAACTGACGATATCGAGGCAATCTGGCGCCACCGCCCGCTTCATTATTATGGCCATTAAACGCTAGCGAAACAGCCAAATACCAGCCGAACCAGATACAACTGAGCACAGCCCCTAAAACGGCTGCTGCTACGAATCTCCAACCTGTCACTTCCATTGGCGGTCTGTCAAGGCTTATAACGATAATAATCGCCAATAAAACTGAAGCAGACAAAACCCACAAGGTTAATAGCCACCATGCATGTTGGCGTTGGGCCTTTATTGAAAATGAATGCCCCCCTTTTACCTGAAAAAAAAACGGCATCTGATAACTGAAACCAATTGTCACTGCAGTAATAACTAAGATTTCAACCCAGGTATTATTAATCACCAGAAATAAAACAACGCTTGTCTGTAAAATTGCATGTAAAAGTCCGATGAAACCCCATAACAAAACAGCTCTACTGTTCAGTTTTCCTCCGACTAACACTGCCAAAAATATTAATCCAAAAAATGACAAACCTAATAGCGACAACACAATAGAATCTGTAAATGCGACTGCGGCAACATTGGTTCCATAATACCAAAGACCAATACTTGCACTAACAATGGCACTAACAATTAACATCCACACCGGTGAATTTTCATCCTGCCAGGTCAATATCTGGTCCTCATCTGGAGCAACGTTTAAATATTTCCCCCTCGCAATCATCAAATCAGCCAAAAACCTGCAGTAAACCAGAATAATAAGCGCATCCACAACATAAAGTAATGACAACATACTGGCTGCTGCAGGATAGGCTGGACCACCACTCATAAATTTAATCACCAGGAATTTAATTAAAACAACCACACTGAAAATGCCGAGAAATCGGGTCTTATATTTTTTCCATTGACTGGCAGATGCTCTGATAATTTGAATTTTATTTTCCTGTATTCGCAGTATCGAAGATACCAGTAACAGCAAAAGTCCCAGCGAAAAGCTAAAATTAATAAAGTGCTGATCATATTGTTTTTTATTAAGATTATCTATTGATAGAACACATTGAATGCGTTGCAAAAAAATTTCCTTACAACAGCTACCTGTTGGACATGGCCTAGCTATATTTGAAACAAAAGTCACCTCGTCAACTGCGCTGAAAATTGACCTGGTACTATCAGGAATAGTAGCAGCAAAATATAAGACCAATGCTATAACCGCACCTGCTAACCAGACATAACCACCTTGCCAAATATTCACTGGATTAAACAATTGCTTAATCATGATGTTATGAGAGTCTTTCCGCGAAGGATAAATCTGATTGGCAGTTATTTCACCCACATCAGTATGGCTGGCGTGTAAAAAAGCGCCACCACCTCCCGAAATCACTGAAGCATAATTGTTTTGCTTGGGTCCTTCCCCGATACCATTACCCCAATATCTCGCATAATGATGAATATCACCAGAAATATCCAAGCGGCAAAGTTTATTATCCAGCCACCCTTGATCCGCATATCGAAAATTCGCCGGCAAGGAAAGATCGGAAAAACTGCGGATGATTGCTGCTCCTTCATTAACCCATTTACCAAATTTGGTTGTTGGTTCCGGCATTGCCACAATCAATTTTTTTGGCGTCTGGATTTGTCCTTTAATATTTTTACAGGTGGATTGAAAAAATCTTTTTTGCCTGAAATCCATTTCCCCGCCTTGTGCATCCAGCCCCCAAAACATCCATTCAAAAGGCAGTTTGATGGCCACATAGTTTGCCTGCTGTTTCCTTTCAAACCCATCAAGAACCAACTGCCCACAATCGTCATCTGCTGACTGACAAAACTGGCGATTAAAACCATCCAGTGCATCATCATAATATACCCTTCACGTTCAAAAATACCCCATTTATAGCACACCATTTTTTGCGAATGGCTTCGTTGCAAAGTCTTCCAATAGCTTGCTATTGCAGCGA
>JALXCS010000034.1 GCA_026990815.1 Methylomonas sp.
GAATTGCACTTATGAGTTGAATCTAGGATTGATTAAAAATTATATCGTCATAACAAAACATCCCTGAGAGCCTGATTTGCATAAGCAACATGTTTTCTTGCTTTTCGGTCACCATTTACACGTAATGACCGTGCCGCCTTTAGCGCTTTGGCTAACCTTTTATGGCAGCGATAGGCAGCAAGTAAGCGTTGGTCTAGTTTGCCGGCAATGTCTTGATAGGCGTCAAGAAAAGTCGCATTGAGTTCATCAACAGGGACTTTGTCCCTGTCTTCAAAATCCATTTCAGCAATAAATGTTGCGGCATCCAGTTCCGGCTCTCCCATGCAAGTGCGATCAAAATCAACCAGCCCTAAGCGATCACCACATTCCAACCATTGGTGTGCATGGGGAGCTCCATGCAAAGGTCGTAATCTAGTCGTATGCCGGGCGTGGAATACTCGCAGTATTTGAAGTATATTACTCAAATCAGACGTTAAACCAGGCACACGTCTGACTAGTTCATTGGCATATTTAATCGTACGCTGTAATTGAGCTTGACCATCAAAGCCTAACACCGGTTCGATACCACTTCGGGTCATTCCCCCTGCGGCAGTTCCTATACGACTGGCTATATCAGTCCCATCAGTACTGAACAATTTTTCAACAAGAGGTTGGCCTTCGATGGCATGATGCCACAAGGTCTGTGTTTTTATATCCCAACGAATAGGTTTAGCAATGGTGAAATTTAGCCGCTCTTCACAAGCTGCATTCCAGAGGCGTTGACTTTCCGCATAAATTTGCGCACCTCGATTATCAGCAAATTGTTTACCAAACACTTTACTAGCTGTTTGTTCCGAATATGCACTAAAGGTACAACGTTTGGAAGGCCGATATCGCAAAATTTCAACATCTTGTTTTATATCTAACACCATTGTGAGATGAGCTAATTTTGGATCGTTTGGAAAATGTCTGCCTCGTATCCAACCCAATTGTTTGTCAGGATAATCCTGTGTATTATTTTGTTGCTCGGGTTTTTTGCTAAACACTTCAACAAGACACATATTTCGCGAACAATCACCTTGCTGCAATAAAAGAGAAATATAGGGTTCAGAATCAGGGTCGAAACGACCATAACATTTCTTCCAAACGGTGGATGCATCCCATTCAGGCCATGTTTCTGCAAATGCCTCGATAACCCGGGTTTGCCATTCGGCTTGAGAAACCAACTGCAATTTTTCCCGGAACTGTTCATAACAGGTAATCGACTTGTTCATCATATTTCTCAGAATTTTCGGTTTGGAATTTCGGATATTTGACAGTCAACACACCCTGCTCCAGATGCAATAACATATCTGCTTGTTCAATCAAAAGTGGTAAATGGGAAATAACCAGACAGGTTTTATTTTTCCGGATTTGATCCAGGGCTTTTAAAATGATCGATTGCGATTGCACGTCAATATTAGCCAATGGCTCATCCAGTAATAAAATCGGTCGATCCAGTAGCAACGCTCTTGCCAATGACAACCGTGCCCGTTGACCACCGGAGAAATTATGTCCATCTTCATCCAGAACTGTATCCAGTCCCAAAGGTAATTGACGAACATACCGCTCCAAATCAACTTGTGCCAAAACCCGCCAGACATGATTCTCATCGAGATTTTGAGTATTCAGCCAAAGTGCCTCGCGGAGCGAACCGGAAAATAGATGATGCTGCTGCAACATGACTGAGAATTGAGCGCGCAACGACACCAGGGTGACTTCGTCGTAGCTTTTACTATCAAGCAAAATTTTTCCCGAAGTCTGGACCAATTGACGTAACATTAAATTAAACAAGGTGCTTTTACCACTGCCACTGGAGCCTGTCAGCACTGTTAATTGGCCTGGTTGTAACCGTAAGTTGATATTTTTTAGAACGGCCTGTTCAGAAGCTTGTCCTGGATAGCTGAAACTGACATCCTGAAACTCAATAACTCCTGAGCAGGATTGTATTGATTGTGCATTGGGTTGATCCTGAATGTCGGGTAACAAATTCAACAGGCTGGTCAGATGTTCAGCCCGCGTCAATCCACGGCTTACAGCTGAAGCCATCTCGTTGATTTTTTCGACAGGCTTTAACAATTGCACCATATAAGCGACAAACACGGTTAAATCGCCTACCGTTAACTGACTTTGTAATACCAGAACAGCACCACCACCCATAATCAATGCTACTGCAAAACCATTTATGATTTGCATGCTGCGCTCCATAGTGACAGCCGCAGCGGTTTCCTTGATACCTGCTTTTAATGTTTTTCGATTGATGTCTAAAAAACGCTCCCTAACATAATCTTCTGCACTAAGTGCCTGTACCGTTGGCATTCCCTTGACACATTCCTGGGTAAATCCTGAAATAACACCTTCCTGGGTACGTTTATTTCGGGAACATCGTCGCAACCGGCTCCCCTGGAAACGTACTAACCCCCCCAAAAACACCACCATAAATAAACCCGCAGCAGCCAACCAAGGGTCCAACCAGAACATGATCGAGAGTGTAAAAAGTGTAATAACAAGATGGCGAAAAATGAGTGGAATCGTCTTTGTCAGTAATCGTACCAAGTGGTGGACATCAACCAAAATATACAATCCCAAATCGCCACTGCGATAATTTGCTCGCTGCAAACCAGATAAACTCTGAAAATGTTTCAACATTTTGTCCCGAATTCGCAGCACCATGTTTTCCCTGACACGTGCTCCAGACATTTTTTCAACACTGCCACACAAAGTCGAAAATATAGCGATCAAGGTATAAACGCTTGCAAAAATAATAACCTTGTCTTGGTCGTTTAAGGAAATTCCTTGCTCAAGCAATAAGTTTCGAAAAAAGCCTAACCATTTCGGAAGATCATATCCTGCCATCACATGATCGATAATCAGCTTCAATGGCCAGGGTAGCAACAGCAAAGAAGCAACCGCTAAAACACCAAAAAAATAAGCTTTGAATAACAACCAACGGTTATCCCACAAATCATCTCCAGCCAGTTTCCAGACTTTTTGCCAAAGCTTTTCTGTGGACTGATTGTTAGTTGGTTCTTTATTTAATTTCACTGAGCTCCTGACCTTGTTTTAAAACTGTTCTGATAATAGTCAATCCCAGAATTAAGTAAAAAGGTTCAAAGAAATTTACAGGAACAGATGAAATGATGGGGCGAGTAAAACTACACTTTTTTCCTATGCACAATAAAAAATTGCAGATATGTGTTGAGACTAAGAAATATCAGAAGGAAGAGACAATATGTTATAGCAAATTAATCCAATGCTTTACTGTTGCTTGGCTTTTGGTTTTCAAGTACATTAAGCATCCAATATTTGCAGTTACAATCATTTGCGGAGATTGTTTTATTAATGTTGATAATTTGTTTGTCAATAACTGAATTGAAAGCCGAGGCTGAAAAATAGAATAAACACCTGCCGAACCGCAACATAAATGTTGATCTGAAACTTCTACCAAACTATAGCCAACAGATTCCAGAATCCTTTCAACTACCCCAGTTATTTTCTGGCCATGCTGTAATGTACAAGGCGCCTGGAAAGCAATTTTAGGGCGATCTGGTTTTGTAAAAAAAGATAAATCTTCATTAACAATGATTTCAGAAAGATCTTTGACTAATGATGAAAATTTAGTGGCCTTGTTTGCATATTCTGGATCATCACGCAGTATTTCACCATAGTCTTTGAGCATCACGCCACAACCACTTGCAGTCGATACAATTGCTTCAATTCCCTGCCCAATATGAGGCCAGCAAATATCAATATTATTTCTTGCAAACATCAATGCACGCTGATGATCTGATAAATGATAACTCAGCGCACCACAACAACTTGCCGTGTCAATTTTAATTAAAGATATTCCACATTTGTCCAATACTCTGGCTGTTGCAATATCAATTTCCGGCGCCAAAACCGGCTGTACACAGCCTGATAAAATAAGCATTTTTCGATCATGCGTGAAATCTGGCCATTTTACTTCGGATTGTTTAGACGGAATTTTCTTCTTTAAGTTTGCTGGTAAAACTGGTTTGAATAATCTAGCTGTTCGCATCAACCATTCAAAACAATACCGATACGGAAAAACCCGATTCATTAAAAACCGGACCGACTTTTGCAACATTGGCCTTGACACTTGTCGTTCCAAAATCGGCTGGCCGATATCTTTTAGCCTTCCATATCGAACTCCGGAAGGACAAGCCGTTTCACAAGCCCTACAAGTTAAGCAGCGATCCAGATGTTGCTGTGTATAATGACTGACACTCTTACCTTGCAGCATTTGCTTTAACAAATAAATTCGTCCGCGTGGCCCATCAAGTTCGTCCCCCAGAATTTGATAGGTGGGACAAACAGCATTACAAAAGCCACAATGGACACAAGCCTGAAGAATACTTTGTAATTCTTCAGCTTCCTGAATTTCATTGAAAGGGGCAACCAGTTTTGTTTGCATGGCTGCTACCAATCGTTATAGAGCTTGTTTGGATTCAGAATATTTTCTGGATCAAATGTTTTTTTCAGGTTTTTCTGAATCCGCAAAACACCTGACGATAACGGCTGAAAAATATTCTCTGGTTGAATCAAGCTACGAAATAAAACAGCATGACCAGCAAATTGTTGAGCCATTGAGAATATTTTTTCAGCAGGGCAGTCGGTTTTCAACCACCGCAAAGCTCCACCCCAATCATAAAACCATTCACCACTCAGCTTCATAATAGGTGTGGCAGGTGGTACTGAAATACGCCATAGATTTTGTTCGGAGTGGAAAAAATCAAGTTGCTGTTCTCGAAGCATCAACCAAAAATTTTCTCCCGCCGTAAGCGTCTCGCCACCGAGTTTTTCTACTTCCACACTAACAGCTTTTTTTGTTCCCGACAATCTGACATAGAGATTTCGTCCATCAAAACACAACCCTGAAATCAAGCCATGATGCGATTGAATCAACGGCATTTTTTCAAAGGCTTGATCTTCATCCAATTCAAAAATCAATGTTGTTTCATATTCTGGTATTGGAAGAACCTTCAAAGATATTTCCAGTAACACTCCCAAAGTACCTAATGCCCCGGCCATCAGTCTCGAAACATCATAGCCTGCAACATTTTTCATGACTTCGCCGCCGAATGATAGTATTTCACCTCGACCGGTTAAAATCTTGCACCCCAAAACAAAATCTCTGGCAGCGCCAGTAAAAGGCCGTCTTGGCCCTGAAAAACCACAGGCAATCGTGCCTCCCAGGGTAGCATTTTCAGAAAAATGAGGTGGCTCGAATGCCAGCACCTGACCTTGTTCAGCCAGAATATTTTGTAATTCTAGTAAGGAAGTTCCTGACCTTGCTGTCAAGACAAGTTCGCAAGGATGATAGCTGATTATTCCTTGGTGGTCACGGAGATCAAGTTGCTGATATTGAATTTGTCTGCCATAAAATGATTTGCTGTTGCCGCCAATAATTTGTATAGCTGTTTTTGCTTCAAAGGCTTCTTTAACAGAGGCTTGAATAAGTTGCTCCAAATTATTGCTGTTCACAACTCATGTTTTACAGTGGCCTTATTGTAGCAATAACACCAAATTTTGGGTGGTCAAAATAATGAATTTCATTGAGCTTGACTCGCCTTTTTTCATTAATTCGGTAAATTAACGGAGTTTCAGTATAGACACGATCGGGCGCATATTCCAGATCCAGTAGCAAATGAACATAATGTCCTCGTTGCACCCGGACAAAGCCATTCAGCAAACTGTCCTTTTTTATTTGAACTCCTTCGCTGATACGATTAGGACCCACAGATTGAACCCAGGATTTATAGTAGACCGGTTTATAGGCATAATTTGCTGACAAACTGTAATATGCCTTTTGTAAATAAACATTCTCAACAAATTTCGGATTAATGATAGCCGGCCAATCCAAATGGCTTTCTGCCTGATCAAAAATTTCCGAGGTAGGAAAATCCTGATGAAAAACCAAAACTTCAACCCGAAAATTCCGTGCCCAACCTCTGCTGCAAAAAGCACTAAAAATAATCCCGATTAAAATGATTCTAATAATTTGCTTCATAATGTCTTGTTATCCTTGTTTCAAACTCAATATTTCCAGCAGTTGATTAACAAAATCCAGCTTTTCATCCATCGACTCAAACAGTTGTGTAAATCTGAGTTTATCACTTCCATCGAATTTATAACAATGCGCCTGAGTTTGAATCAGTAATATCAATGCCTCTGTATCAATTTTAGGTTGAGCCGAGAAAACAATGCGTCCTGCCTCTTTGCCTACTTCGATTTTCTTGACCCCCAGATTGCTTGCTTTTTGTTTAATTTCAGTAACAGCCATCAAAGTTTGCACAGGTTCCGGCAGCAACCCAAAACGGTCAATCATTTCGATCTGTAATTCCCGCAAATCTTCTTTGGTTTCTGTACTGGAAATACGTTTGTACAAAACCAATCGGGCATGAATATCCGGTAAATAATCTTCTGGAATCAACGCCGGGGTTTGCAAATCCACCTCAGGTCCAACATCTAGTGGCGCCTCCAGTTCAGGCTGTTTGCCGGATTTCAAAGCACTAACGGCGCGCTCCAGTAATTCAGTATAAAGGGTGAAACCTATTTCCTGAATTTGTCCACTTTGATCGTCACCCAATAGCTCTCCTGCACCACGTATTTCCATATCATGGGATGACAACATAAAACCAGCGCCTAAATCGCCGGATGCTTCAACTGCTTCCAGGCGTTTTTCTGCATCTTTGGTCAACAATGCCTTTGGCGGCACGATCATATATGCATAAGCGCGATGATGTGAGCGCCCGACCCTGCCTCGTAATTGATGAAGCTGCGCCAGTCCCAATTTATCGGCACGATTGATAATTATGGTGTTGGCGCTGGGGATGTCGATACCGCTTTCAATAATCGTAGAGCTCAATAACAAATTGAATCGTTGGTGATAAAAATCCAGCATAATTCTCTCCAGATCTCGTTCTGGCATTTGTCCATGAGCGATCTCGATTCGCGCATCAGGCATCAGTCTTTCAAGCTCCCGAGCCATTTTTTCCATGGATTTGACATCGTTATGCAAGAAAAAAATCTGCCCTCCACGTTTGATTTCCCGTTGACAGGCTTCCTGAATCAGAATATCAATCCATTCGGTGATAAAGGTTTTGATGGAATGGCGATTGGGCGGCGGACTGGCAATGATGGAAATATCTCTTAAACCAGTCATTGCCATATTTAATGTTCGTGGAATTGGTGTTGCCGTTAGAGTCAATAAATCCAGTTCGCTACGCAATTTTTTGAAATGCTCTTTTTGACGCACACCAAAACGATGTTCTTCATCAATAATCACCAAGCCTAAGGATTGGTATTGGATCTCTTTTGACAATAATTTATGAGTGCCAATCACAATATCGACTTTCCCCTGCTCCAGAGCTTCCAGAATCAGTTTTTGCTGTTTTCCTGAAACAAACCGGGACATCACCTCGATACGCACCGGCCAGTCGGCAAACCGGTCACAAAAATTCTGATAATGCTGTTGTGCCAACAATGTTGTTGGCACCAGCACAGCAACTTGCTTACCGCTTTGTACAGCAATAAAAGCAGCGCGCATTGCCACTTCAGTTTTACCAAAACCAACATCACCGCAAATTACCCGATCCATCGGTTTGCTGGATTTCATGTCCTCAATAATATTTTCAATCGCAGTTTGTTGGTCAGGTGTTTCTTCAAAAGGGAAAGCTTCGGCAAAAGCCCGATAATCCATCTCATCATATTTAAAGGCATAGCCTTGCTTGACCGCCCTTTTGGCATAAACATCCAGCAATTCCGCCGCCACATCCCTAACACGGGCGATAGCCTTTTTCTTGGCTTTACTCCATTGGTCGCTACCCAGCTTGTGCAATGGCGCATTTTCTGGACTAACCCCGGTATAACGGCCAATAAAATGCAAGGATGATACTGGCACATACAATTTATCCTGATTGGCATATTCCAGCACCAGAAATTCAGCTTCTATGCCACCAAAACTGAGCGTCTGCAACCCCAGATAGCGCCCCACGCCATGCTCCTGATGGACAACCGGTGCGCCAATCGTTAATTCATTCAGGTTGTTGACGATATTATCCAGTGCCTTGATGGCTGACTTACGTCGTCTGCGGCGTTGCTGGGCCCTTTCTCCGGTTAACTGGCTTTCTGTAATAATCGCAAGAGCCGGATCTTCAAGCCACAGACCATGATCCAGTGGTGCAATGACAATATTTTGCTGTTCCTTTGCCTCAAGAAAAGCAGTCCAATTATCGACAGGTTTGAGGGGAAATTTGAAACCGCGCAGTTGGTCAATCAGGGCCTCCCGCCTACCTGCTGTTTCCGCAACAAACAACACTTTACCGGTAAAATCAGCTAAAAAACCCTGCAACTTGCCAGCTGGATTTTTCTCCCTGGCATCAATAGTTATATCCGGTAAAGATAGACAAGCATAGGCCACTGCATTTGCTTCGCCTTGCTTTTGATGATCAGCAGCAAGATGAATTTGCTGGAATTCTGCGGTTCGCCCAAGAAATTCCTCGGTGTTTTGGAAAATTTTTTCGGGTTTCAATAAGGGTCTGTCAACATCATATTTACGCTGCTGAAAACGCTCTTCTGCACCCGTAAAAAAACTATCCGTATTTTCCTGAAAATGATCGCCCAAAACCAGCACGGCAGATTCAGGCAGATAATCAAACAGCGTATCGGTGTGATCAACAAACAAAGGCAAAT
>JALXCS010000035.1 GCA_026990815.1 Methylomonas sp.
ACGCTGAATTTTAAAACCCCTCATGAAGTTTTTTTTGGAAATGCTCAGCGTAAGGCTGCATGAATACTAAAATTGCACTTCGGAGTTGAATTCGCGTAATAATTAAAGTCCTCTAAAGCTTAATTAGTAATCAAAATAAACAATAATTGCTGGATAGGATAGCGGTCCTTTGTTAAATAGGCATGTTGCATGTTATCCATCATTTAAAAGTTGATTTTCTCCCGAACATTCGTCTCATCTTTTTTGATAATTTATTGGTGGTATAAGAATTGCTTTTAATGAGCTTATAAGAACCTGTTCAAGTCTAGGAATTTACAAGAAATAACTTTGACAACTAACTTGTTTTTTATCCGTCTTCTGCGTTGTATAAACAGTTGCGTAGCTTGCTATGCACCTGCTTATACGCCTTGAATACGAATAAGAATTCTGCGCCAGTTGACAAATTTATTCCCTGTCCGTTCCTTATTTAATAATTCCTTGTCTTTTTGCATAAGCAAATCGAAAGTTGTAATGCTCTGTGTAGCAGCAGAAACAGAATTGACATGTGCTATTGCAGTTGTATTGCAAACAGTAATAAACAAAATCCAACAAAATTAAATGAAAGAAAAATTAGTGCTTATCGGTAACGGTATGGCGGGCATGAGAACAGTAGACGAGCTGTTAAAACTTTCTCCAGATAAATTTGAGATAACAGTATTCGGAGCGGAGTCGCACGGTAACTATAATCGCATCATGTTATCCCCAGTTCTGGCAGGAGACAAAAAATTAAGTGAAATTATTATCCATGATTTGCATTGGTATGAAGATAACAAAATCAGCTTGTACATAGGTAAAACTATTACAAAAATTGATAATGATAACCGTCGAGTTGTAGCAAATGATGGGACTATTGCTGATTTTGATCGTTTAATTATTGCAACCGGGTCAGTGCCGGTCATGCTGGATATTCAAGGTAAAGACCTGGAAGGAGTCATTAGTTTCAGGCATATTAATGATGTCAAAGTCATGATAGAGACAGCAAAGACTCACAAGAATGCCGTGGTTATTGGGGGCGGTTTGCTTGGTTTGGAAGCTGCAAATGGTTTGATTAAACAGGGAATGAATGTATCCGTTATCCATAGAAATAATGTTTTGATGAGTCAGCAATTGGATAAAGAGGCTGCTGATCTGCTGCGCTCAAAATTGGAACAAAGCGGTATGAATTTTTTACTGGATCATCATGCTGAAGCTTTACTTGGAGAGAAAAGAGTTGAAAAAGTACGATTCAGAGATGGCTCCGAAGTCAAGGCTGATCTTGTCGTGATGGCTGTCGGTGTTCGACCCAATATAGCTTTGGCGCAGGCGTCGGGTATTCAATGTGATAGAGGAATACTGGTTGATGATAACTTGCAGACATTAAGCGCCGGAATTTATGCAGTAGGGGAATGTGTGCAGCATCGCGATAAAACATTTGGTTTGGTGGCGCCTTTATTCGAACAGGCAAAAGTTTTGGCTAATCATCTAGTAAATGATGGAATTGCCAGTTTTAAGAGTGGAGCAACATCGACTCAGCTTAAAGTTACCGGAATCAACTTGTTTTCTGCTGGAGATTTTATTGGTGATGACACTGCCGAATCAATGGTTTATAAGGACTTTGCCCGACATATTTATAAAAAGCTGGTGATAAAAGATAACAAAATTATTGGTATTGTGCTTTATGGTGATACAAACGATGGATTATGGTACTTCTCTTTATTAAAAGAGCGCCAGAATATTTCTGATATACGCGAGAATATTCTATTTGGTCAGCACCAAATTGAAACAGAAGCGATATGACAGATTCAAGTACAGTTTTAACAACCTGTCCATATTGCGGTGTTGGTTGCGGTGTGGAAGTGATAAAACTAGAAAATGGCTTGGCAAATGTTCAGGGTAATAATTCACATCCATCAAATTTTGGTAGCTTGTGTTCCAAAGGATCTGCACTTGCAGATACTATAGGTTTGGAAGATCGGTTACTTCATCCGATGGTTAATGGAGAACAAACTTCATGGGAAAATGCTTTAGATGCAGTAGCAGGTGGGCTGAAAAAAGTTATTTCAGAACATGGCCCTGATGCCGTTGCATTTTATGTTTCCGGGCAATTGTTAACTGAAGATTATTACGTTGCCAACAAGCTGATGAAGGGCTTTATTGGCAGCGCCAATATTGATACCAATTCGCGCTTATGTATGTCTTCTGCCGTTGCAGGATATAAGCGTGCTTTTGGTAGCGACACAGTGCCATGTTGTTATGAAGATCTTGAGTTGGCTGATGTTATTGTTATTGTGGGTTCCAATACTGCTTGGTGTCATCCGATTGTTTTTCAAAGAATTGTCAAAGCTAAAAAGCAACGGCCTGAATTAATAATTATTGTTATTGATCCCCGTAAAACGGCAACTTGTGATATTGCTGATTTGCATTTGTCACTTAAGCCAGGGACAGATGCAACCTTGTTTAATGGTTTGCTGCATGCACTTCATCAGCACAATCAAACGGATTGGGATTTTGTAGATCATCACACCGAAGGTATGGTCGATGCTTTGCAAGCCGCAGAAATTACAGCAGATGAAGTTG
>JALXCS010000036.1 GCA_026990815.1 Methylomonas sp.
ATTATTAGCAACTCGTAAGCCGGAATAGCAAAGCGTTTTCCGGCATTTGCTTGAATAGTTAGCGGTGAATAGCAGAATGTTTTTTTACTTTTCCACCTTTCGTGCAATATGCCCATTTCAATGAACTTTGATAGTTCTGAACAAAATTAATTTTTGTATCTAAATGACTTCTAAACTAAAATATCCCACATGACAAATTTTCAAACACATCAAATTTTAACAGCTCTCTGGCTACGCAAATGGCTTAGTATGTCGCGTGGCCGGATTTTGATGTTTCGATAAATTTTTTATTTCCAAGCAGCCACGACGAATCTTGTCCTGGCTGTTTGGAGTTTGTCAAACAAGATTCGTCACTTAATTAAAAGGAGAATCTTGTGCAACTAACCCGACCTTTAGCAAATAACAAAAGCCAATTACTTATTGGGGGCGCTTTCGTATTGATTGCTGCGCTGGGCTTTTCGGCCAAAGCGGTGATTATCAAGCTTGTTTATCTGGGAAGCCCGCATGTTGATGCCATTACCTTAATGGCGTTACGAATGGTTATGGCTTTGCCGGTATTTTTGCTGACTGCTTTTTGGCAAGGCAGGAAAAATCAAGGAAATGCGCTTAGGGGAAAAGATTGGCTAGGGATTCTGATTCTAGGGGCTGTAGGTTATTATTGGTCAAGTTTGCTTGACTTTACGGGGTTGCAGTTAATTTCTGCCGGGTTGGAGCGAGTGATTTTGTTTCTGTATCCGACATTTGTCATCCTGTTTTCTGCAATGATATTCAGGCAGTTTATCTCGCTTCGGGTTTGGGTTGCCTTGGTGATCAGCTATTCGGGAATGTTAGTGGTATTTTTTGAAAATATGCAAATGGATTCGGTGAATGTAATCAAAGGATCGGTACTGGTATTTTTAAGTGCGATCAGTTTCGCCTTGTTTTTGATTGGCAGCGGAGTGATGATTAAACGCATTGGTTCGGCACGATTTACCGCCATGTCCATGACCGTAGCGTGTTTGGCCACATTGGTTCATTTCTCGATCAGTCATGATTTGAAAGCGCTAAATTTGCCTGAGGAAATTTATGTATTGGCTATATTAATGGCAGCTTTTTCAACTATTCTTCCTGCTTTTCTAATGAATGCTGGAATCAGGCGAATTGGTTCTGGTACTGCCTCTATTATCAGTTCGACAGGGCCGATCGGCACTTTGTTTCTGGCGTGGTTTTTTCTCCAGGAAGCGATTAGTTGGGCGCAGATTGGCGGTACCTTTTTGGTATTGACAGGGGTGTATATTGCCAGTCAGGCAAAGTCATAGTTGAATTGATTTTTAACGAAAATATTGTATTATTACATTGTAATAAACTTATTTTTTATGTGGCTTTTGTCAACCAATTTTTCTTTGTTACTGTTTTCTTGGCTAGTGTTATTTTACTGGCCAGGAAAGCGGCTTTTGGTCTACTGCTTTATAGCCATGATTTTCATTCCTTATCTCAAAAGGACAATGTTGATGCAAAAACTTAATTTTTCAATCAGTCAGTCAAAAAGATTACTTACGGTAATAGCTTTGCTGTCTTTGCCTTTAACAATCAATGCCTCAGAAATCGATAAAACTATCGAAAATGCGCTAAAATTTGGTCAGGAAGATGGTAAATACGGCCAGATCAAATTTAATCTGCGTTATCGTTATGAATATGCAGATACCAAGGGAACAGCGCCGCGACCGGCTCATGCCAATACCTTCAGGTTGCGATTAGGTTATTTAACGCCGGAGATATTCGGCTTTCAAGGGTTCGCTGAATACGAAACCCTGTACGCGGCGCAAAATGATTACAACGGTATTGTCAGTGGCGACAAGCGGCATCATGTCATCGCTGATCCGGCCGATCAACATGATTTAAACCAGTTATGGATCAGTTATAAAGGCATTCCAGATACAGTTATTAAAGGTGGGCGACAGCGTATCGTGCTGGATGATTCCCGTTTTATCGGCAATGTCGGTTGGCGGCAAATGGAACAGACTTATGATTCTGTGATCGTCACCAATACTTCAATCCCAAATCTAACAGTGATGGGCGGTTATATCGGTCGGGTAAAAAATATCATCTCCCGTTTGGATAATATTGAAGCGCCGTTTGTAAATGTTAAATATAAGTTTGGTGATTTTGGCACCGCTACTAGTTATGGTTATTGGCAAAAATTTGTTGATGATAAAGCAAATTTTGGCAAATCGAACCGGACTTTCGGAATTGCACTGAATGGTTCGCCGAAACTGAATGACGATGTTAAACTTCATTACACGGCAGAATACAGTTTTCAGGAAGACCACGGTAATAACCCGGTCAGTTACGAAGTGCACCGCTATAATTTAATGGCAGGTGCGACAGTATTTGGCGTGACTGCTAAAGCCAATGTTGAAAGTCTCGGTAGTGATGGTGGCAGAAAAGCGTTCATTACTCCTCTGGGCACCAATCACAAATTCCAGGGTTGGGCAGATCGTTTTCTGGTCACACCGGCAATTGGGATCGGGTCGACGAGGTCTGGCTCAACGTCCCTCAAGGGGACCTTGAAGAATTCGAGATCCCCGTGCGGTACAGGGACGTGCCGCCATTTT
>JALXCS010000037.1 GCA_026990815.1 Methylomonas sp.
TTTATGGGCTACAAAATCAGTAAGTTAGGTTTTTCATAATTTAAATAAAAAGCCTTTTTCTTATGAGCTTGAAAAGAGAAAAACACAATCCATTGATTTTACATGCATCATTAAATGTCAAGATATTTTAAACCCGATTGCCCTGGCCGGTTTGATGGCTGGCACTCCGGTTTAGGTAAAGTTGCTGTAGAATAGAGCAACTTAAATTTGGAGTTGTGATGGAATTTAGATTTATTGATCCAGTTGAGGATTTTTCCAATGGACTTGTGGCCTTAAAAACTTATCACGAAGATATTTTGCAAACTGGCGAGAAACTTTTGAAGCTGGTTGACGAAATCAAACGGCAAGGAATGAACGAGCAACTGGCTATACAATGCATGAATCTGTATTGCTACTACGACCATGCCAACCATTTACATCATCAGGATGAGGAACAGGCTCTGTTTCCTTTATTAATTGGAAAGTCGCCATTGGTTGATGGCATGATGGAGCGTTTGATTCTTGATCATGAAGAAATTGAAAAGGCTTGGAAATTGTTAGCTGAGAAGTTGAGTAAACCTGAAATAATTAATAATTATGAGAAGTTGATTCATCTGGCGAAAGACTTTGAAAAACAGCAAAGAGAGCATTTGACACGAGAAGATAAGGATTTTTCTCCGAAAGTGAAAGAAATTATTAATGATGATCAGATTAAACAGGTAGGCAAAAAAATGGCTCAGTTAAGACATTTGCTCTGAATATTGATTTTTTTACTGTTAACGGTAGAGTATTAACAATTTTCAGAACACAAGGTAGGGTGACTTTTTCGTTGGTTCATATTCTCAGCAAGCCAGCTTACAAGATCATTAGCCATTTTTGTTGCGGCTTTATTTAACGCAATAACGGCAGCCTGAGCATTTTGTCTAGAAGCAGAAACCCTGGAAACAAATTCTTTAGTTGCTAAAACTTTATTGGTTGAATTGTCGATTAAATAAAAGTTGGCCCTGATAATTCCTTCAGAACTTCCGTCTTCATGAATTCGATGACTGAGATCTTGCAGTGTGGTTTCCAGAATCAAGTCAGTTTTTGAGGCTGATATGGTCGGAATGACGGCTTGAAACAGGTTGCTTTTTTCGAGACAGACTTGAATTAGAGATTGTAATAGTTTAGTCGGGGCATCGTTCCAGCGACTGAAAGTATAGTGGTCTCGGCTGAAGGGGGTCTTGGAATACAGAATATTAGTACTGGTTAAGTCTTGTGCAGCATAAATGGCTGCAAGTTTAATTATTGCGGTATTTTTATAATGTTTTTTATCTGCTTGCGCGTTATTGTCCCACTGGGGTGACAACGTATATATTTCCGGTGCAGGAGCTACCCGCTCGGGGATACAGGCAGTTAGAAATAACAAGGAAAAAAAATTAATCCAAAAAGCTTTAGTCATCATTGTAGCCTTCCTCGCCAGGCCCCGGTTTGAGGCGGGATCGTTTAAAAATCAAATCGCTGGGACTGGTTTCGAAAGTTTGTGTCATTTTCTGCATATTACCTGCCAAAATACTCAGTTCCAAAAGTAATTGATTGAATGATTGCAAACTTTGACGTAAATCAGTGCCCACACTCCGACTTAAACTTGTGGTGTTATTGTTCAGATTATCAGCCATTTTTTGAACACTGATCGATGCTAGTTCTACCTTTTTAAATGCTTTGGTAACACGATGTTCCATAATAATGCCATCTTTTATAAGTGGCTGAAGACCTTTGAGTTGTTTTCGAACATCCAGTGTTAATTGCTTGGTTTGATGAAGAATTTCTGCAACTGCACTGATATTTTTATCGCTGAGCAGTTGATTAAATTTATCCAGGGCTTGAATGGATTTCTCGGCCAGATAAGTCATTGAATCATAGGCTCGGGTGAAAGGGGAGGGGCGTGCCGGGATAATCGGAATTTCATTATCTTCTGTTGGTTTTAACAATGGCGCATCTTGTTTTCCACCTTCCAATTCCAGATAGGCTAAGCCTGTCAATCCAAAGGATTTTAGTGTGGCAGTAGTGTCTATTTTTATCGGCGTACCTCGTTTTATTTTTAGCAGTAGTCGGACTAATTCTGGATTTTCAGGCTTTAAACCAATTTTTTCGACAATTCCGACTTCAACACCTTTATATTTAACAGAAGCATCGGGACTTAATCCAGCGACTGATTCGTCCATATAAACCTGATAATAGTCGTATTCATAATTATCAGCATATTTACCCAGCCAAAAAATAAAAGCAAATAATCCGGCTGCCAGGCCTACCACGAATAGTCCTACCAGGGTGTAATTAATTTTACTTTCCATTTTTAATCCTTATTCTTCCGCGCGCACCACAAAAGAATTGTTTAACAATTGGATGTGGTTTTTTTATTACTTCGTCAAGTTTGCCTTCTGCTACAACTTTTTTTTCACCTAATACAGCAAAGCGATCAACAATATTCCAGATCGAATCAAGGTCGTGGGTTACCATGATAACAGTGCGTCCCAGAATATCTCTCAGTTCCAGAATCAAGTAGTAGAATGCTTCAGCCCCCACTGGGCCCAGGCCGGAAGTTGGTTCA
>JALXCS010000038.1:0-13616 GCA_026990815.1 Methylomonas sp.
ATCGAAGATATTGGCCTGAACAAATTTTTGATAGATTGCTATACGCGTGTATTCATGCAGACCCCGTTACTTTACGGGAGCTAAAGGCGTAATCAAGAAATAACTGATTGGATTACTTGGGCTATTCCAGCGATTATTGTTATCGTAGGTCTATTATTTTATGCGGTTGCATTTCCTTCCCCTTTGGAAGAAATGAAAAAATTAAAATACTTTATGCTATTGTATTGCTATGAAGCGGAAAATTAATAGATTTCCGCTTTAATTTCGGGAAATGAAGTTATTTTTTTGACGCCAGACTTTTTTTCCGCAGACGTTTACTCTCCTCTTCAATAAATTCCAGCAACACCATTGCCTCCTCTTTGTTCAAACGCAAATTGGGCATGGCCAATTTGTTGTATTTTTCGTAAAGTGCAATGGCGACAGGGTCTTTCTTTTTTAACATTTGACCCGGCGCTTTCAGCCAGTCAAGCAGCCATTGTTTATCGCGTTTTTGAGTGACGCCCAAAAGATCAGGGCCTAAAGCATCAGCTAGTTCATTGCCGTTAAGAGAATGACAGCTTGCACATCGGGTGCGAAAAATCTGTTCTCCCCTAGAAATATTTCGCAGTTCAGGCGCATTTTTATAACTGACAAGTTTCGGTCGGGATTTTCCACCTGTTAGCCAATTGCCAAGCTGGTCAGCCAGAACATGAGGATTTTCAAAGGGTGAACGTTTCATCCAACGCCCGGTTTTTTGATTGCCGATAATCATGCTGACATTATGATTATTTGAGCCATCCTGAATTTCGTCGATATAAAGCCCCAGTTTTTTACGTAATAAATCAATATCTGATTTTTTCCCTGTTAGAAAAGTCCAGCGAGCTTTGAATTTTTGTTTGTAGCTTTTTAATACCACTGGCGTGTCATTATCAGGATCGATGGTGATAGAGTAAAAAAATATTTCTTTACCCAGTTTTCTCCCCAGTATTTTTTGGACACTGACCAGTTGGGCTGTTTCCAGAGGGCAACTTTCAGCGCAGTGGGTATAAATAAAGTTGATGGCGACAATTTTATCCTTAATCAGGTCATCAAAAAAATGTACTTTTTTACCCTCCTGAGTAATTAAGGGTATGTTTGGAAAATAATTAGCACCCCAAGGGGATGCGGCAAGTAAAATTTTAGAATTGCCAAGTATAAAGGTCATGGCAATTATTCTGATAGATTTATAAATTGTTATTCTCATTTTATTAGACTCCCGGTATTTAAAGATGTGGCGCATCCATGCGCCTTAAAATCATCAGTTTCCTTTTCCAATCTTGTCAAATTTACGCGCCCGATGAATGGCGGAGTCAATTGTTAATGGAGTTGGGCAGTTGACAACATGCGGTGATTGCAAATTGTCAAAGTTGTAGTTATTGGTGCCGATATTGGCAGCAGGTGATAACTCGAGAACTTCCAGTTTACCCTCAGCTCGTAACTGTTTGAGCGTTTTTAAACCTTTAACAACCCCAACGCTTTCAACTGCAGGCGTTAGCCAGTGAGCAAAACCAATATGCCACATTGGGCTATAGTTATCTTCGGGCATAAAGTAGGAAGGCACCCCCACCTGACTGCCAAAAGGCCCACCGCCCAGAACGCCATTACCATCCGAGGGAGTGTTTGGATAGCTTGGTCGAATAGGCGCCGGTGGCAAAAACTGAATCAACGGTACTGCGCTACCAGCCAGGTGTTTATGTTTGGGAACATAAGGAACCCCCATTGCTTTTGAAGGGCCAAACGGGAAGGTATCAACAACAAGGTAATATGGCAGGTAATCACCTTCCGCTGACCATGACTTGTGCAACTTTAGTGTGACATGAGGATTGTTACCATCAGTGACCAGTTCCACAACATGCCCAGAGGCATGTAAGCCGCCCCAAACATTGCCGTTATACGGGCAGCTGGTGTTGGCAGGTAAATCAGGGAAGCCCAGGCAGCTTTCATCAATCCTGTTATGTTCCCATGGTTTATCACCCCATTTGATCATAATGGCGTTGAACACTACTTGTTTACCCTTGTAGTTTACTCGGCGTAAAGGAGAGTAGGTATTATCATCATCAACCAGTGGAATATCGACTGGGTTTTCATCATTTGCCCAGATTGGGTTAGGCAAGTCACCATAGAATGTCCAATGGCCATCCTCAGAAATACTGGCTTCTGCTGTAGCAGCAACCGGTGTATTTGCAAGTCCTCCTGCCCAGGCAAGCCCCATTTCTTCAGCTACTTGTTTGTCACTGGCATCATGAACAAAGAACCAGACATCACGTTTATTACCATTAGCATCAATATTAGTGCCTTTAGTTAAGGGAAAGGTCGCTGTACCTCGTTCATTATCGGGTTCAAAATCAGAAATTGCGTCACCTATTGGATTGTCTCTGATATTATCCAGATGACCAATAACAGCATTTTTTACCCAGACGTGCAGAGGGTCAAGTATTGGTCCGAATTCTCCTGTGGCATCACCAGTTCTGGCAGTGGGAAGTGCCACCGAGTCAACATATCCGACGCCATCCCAGGTAGGTAGTGGTGTAGGCATTAGTTTAACCTGTCCGGGGTGTTCAATATCCCAGCGAAGCAGCATGGCATGATCTTCATGTTGTGTATTATGACAATGTTCCATAAAAGTACCGGCAAACTCCCTAAAACGAATGGCAATTTCGATCAGGCTGGCACTGTCCTTTTGTGGTCCCAATCGATAGACATCTTTTCGTGCCCATTTTTCCCATTCGGGCGGTTTTTTGCCATCTTTTCGCAAGATAATTCCTTCTTCAAAATGAATATGAATTGGGTGACTCCAGGTGCCACTGTTAATGATGCGCCATACTTCCAATCCCCCGGAATTTTTGGTTGGTGCTGCAGAAATTCGGCGAGGATCCATGCCAAAGCCAGCGCCACCATCAGTTTTAATAACCCAGGGTTTGTCGTCAGTGGGTTGCTTTTCAAACTCAAATGAACGGTGAACAGCATTGGCAAGTTCTGTTGCTGCCGGTCTATGAATGGGTATCATTTTGTTTTTTCCAGCGACATACATGGCGGGGTCCATGCTCAAATCTTTTCCATAGTATTTTTGAACACGAAATTCCAGAAATTTACCAACAACCGGATCACCATTGACCCAACGGTCAGCAATTCCATCACCGTCATCATCTACTTGTTCTGCCTGGTAGGTGCCGCTGACGACATCAGATAATGGGATAGGCTTGTCTGTTGCCTGGCCATCCTTATGCTGAAGTAAATTTATCATGTAAATTTTGTCTCCTTCATTGAATTGACTGAAATCGACTATAATGTCGTATCGTTCAGCAATACCCTGAGTCGGTAATTCGCCATTTGCAAAATAGACAGAATGTTCCATGATATTGCCATCATTGGCGATCATATAAAATGGCACAGGATTACCCTGTTGATCGACAAGGGCAACTTTGAAGTAACGCGATACTGAACCATTTAGCAAACGGAAACGATATTTGCGGGCCCGAACTTTAAAGTACGGTTTATATAACCAGTTGACAGTCATTACATCACCAATAAATCCAGACTGGTTAAAAGGGTTAAACCATAACTGGCCGTCCGCATCCCAGGCTTTTTCCGCGAGCAATAGATTTACATCATAATCCCGGTTGCCCCAGTCGAGTGCTGTTCCACTAGGAAAACGAAGATTAACGCCATCATTGATTCGTTCATTGCCTCGATCTATGGCACTGTAATAGTTCATCATTGCAGCGCTGCCCTTGTAGACATTCTGAGCGGTAAAATCCAGCATGTGGTCGTGAAACCAATGAGTACTCATGGTTTCACGCCAGTCTCCAGGGATTTTTTTAATACCTCCATGACCATTTGGCATGCCTGCCTTGCGATCAGTAGCCGCGATATTTATTGAATCACGGCTCGCGAGTTGCATTGGCCAGCGGTAATCATAAAACTGCCCTGGGAAGAAGAAGGCATTGGTGTAGCCATCACTTTCAGCTGGGTTGTGACCATTGTGTTCATGAGTTGTAAGGGTATGCACTCCAAAACCACGGTTGGTGCTGACATCGATCGGTAAAGCATTATAGTGACGCATTAACACCGGTTCTCCATAACGCGCTTTCAGCAGTTTGGGCGGGAAGGTGCCATCAAATGTCCAAAGTGTTTCAGATTTTTGAATTGGCATGTTGGGATGAAATTTCACCTGGATGCCTTTGGTGGTTCCTTCAAAACCGGGTAATCCGGTTGTGTTGTGATATAGTCCATGATGACCAAATTCCCCCCTTCGGTATCGGTGGGATTGTTTGCGATTACGGAGTCCACCATTTGTACGTGCTCCGGTAGTAGCTGTTTGAAAATATTTTTTTGGCTTAAATTCTTTCCAGCGTTGATGAGACCATCCCAAGCCGGGTGGTCGTCCTTCCGCTGGAGGATCATTTAGTTCTCGACCAAGAAACTGTTCGATTTCTGACTGCCATGGGTTCAGCTGTCTGGTGTTGGCAAACTTTTTTGGAAACGGCCAGATGCGTTGCCTTAGAAATCGGTCAAGTTGATGTCCATTCGGTGTGCTTTGAGCATTGTCGGGTATAGGCAATGATCTCCAGCGCCACGGTTTTCTTTTGTACCAGCGCCAAAATTTTATGCGTTTGGTGCCAAACTCTTCAAATCGTAACATTTGTTGGGTAAATGGTGCTGCTCCAAATAAAGGGCTGGGTGGGCCATTGGTAGGAATATTAAAGACACCATCATCCCGCTGTTCATTTTTCTGAACAGCATTGGCTTCATGAGTATCTTCGTTGGTTTCGGTGAATCCCCCCTCCAGAGCGCCTTGGTTGGCTTCAGGCAAACCGGTAGGTAATTCGCCAAATGTTGGTCCTGTAAAGTGGGACGGATCATGTTGACTTGGAAAAATACGACCTCTTTTGTGGCCAGCATTGCTGCTAGTAACTGCAATGAGAAGGCCGGCAGTTAAAAAGGCTGTAAAAATTAGCTTTAGTAATTGTGGTGCGCTAGCAAAACCACTTGGTGGATGTTTATTTTTCATTTTGCTCTCCTGCAATCTTTAGTTGATTAGTGGAATAGTTGTAGAGTGACCCAAGTTCAGCAACATCAATAAAACTCATGGAACATACCTGGAGTTTCAGAATCACATTATCGAAGAAGGCTTACAATCAGCAAGGTAATAGACTACAGGATTTTTGTGAATTATTAAACTTGACTTAAATTGTGAATTTATTTATATGGGGTGCGGAATATCAAGATAGACTACTCAAAAATGGCTGGGTATTGGCGCAATCTCGTTTAAATGTTTTGGAAAAAATGTTCCAAATGGAATGAATAAAAGCTCAAATATCCAACAAAATATCACCACGTTGATGTTGCCACATGGAAAAATACTTGCCTTTTTGCTGGAGTAATTGTTGATGTGTGCCTTGTTCTACGATCCGGCCCTTATCCAGAACAATAATTCGATCCATACGTAATATGGTAGATAAGCGGTGAGCAATAATTATTGCGGTTTTATATTCGACTAGAGCAAAAATAGCCTGCTGGATTTTTTGTTCAGTTAGCGAATCAAGTGCGCTTGTTGCTTCGTCCAGAACCACAATGGGTGCTTGTTCCAGTAGGGCTCTGGCAATGGCAATGCGCTGTTTCTCCCCACCAGAAAGTTTTACTCCCCGTTCTCCCACCTGGGTATCAAATTTCTCGGGGAGGGCATTGATAAATTCCAGGCTATGCGACTTTTCAGCAACTTCGAGTAACTGTTGTTCAGAAATATTCTGACCTAAAGTGATGTTATCCTTGATAGACCGGTGAAACAATTCCGGCTGTTGTGGCACCAGGGAGATTTGTTGACGTAGCGCCTCCAGTGTGAATTCCCGGGTATCAATTTCATCAAATAAAATTCGGCCACGCTGTGGTTCGACAAAGCGGAATAATAGTTTTGTTATTGATGTTTTTCCTGACCCTGAAGAGCCGACTAACGCTACTTTTTCTTTTGCTTTGATAGTTAGGCTAAAATCTTCGAATAGTTTGGGGGCATCATTATTTTGGGCATTGTATGAAAAAAATAGATGGCCAAAGTCAATTTTTCCTTGTTTTATTTTGTATGATTTTGCAGTAGGCTGATCAGTTTCTATATCGGTTTTCCTGAATACATCAGCCATTTCTGATGCATCGGCCAAAGCGGTAAAAAAATTACGAAAATTTCGACCAAATTCCCACAGTCGTTGAATCAGCATTAACATGATAGATTGAAACAAGACAAATTCGCCCACCTGAAAGTCACTAGTTTGCCACTTTTTTATCATCATATAGACTAGTAAAAGTTCAATACCGAAAACCATTAATCCTTGAATGGCAAAAGAGATGAACATTAAAATCCAGGCTAGTTTTTTGTTCTTATAAACTGTGTCTGATGCTTGGTTGATCCGTTGTTGTTCATTGGATTCCAGAGCGAAGCTTTTCACCAAAAAAATATTGCTGATGGCATCAGAATATGCACCACCCACTTTTGAGTCGGCTTCAGCAACTGCCTTATCAAAACGTAATTTCCATATGGAGTAGCTGATATTCCAGAAAATAAATACAATAACCCAGATAATAAAATACCAGGCAAATTGGCGTTGTTGATGATAAAAAATAACAAACGAAATTGAAATCGCCATGATGTTCATTAAAAACTGGAACAGAAACCAGTCCATAATGACTTCAAAAGAACGGGAGAAACGATTGGCCTGTTTGATAAGGCTACCGGAAAAACTGTTTTCAAAAAAACTGTATTTTTGGTTTTTCAATACTTCGAAACAACGTTTTTCAAGTAAGTTAATGCCCCCACCTTCCAAAGGAATAATACCTACTTCCAGAATTCGCCAGGACAGCCAGATACAACCGTAACAAACGACAATGTAAATCAGGTTCTGAATAATCATTTGATAACCGCTGGCAGAATAATTTCTCGCAAGTTCGTTGGCAATATTTTTGTAGAATACCGGAACGTAAAAATCCAGCAGAGTGGCGCTGGTTAGTCCAATCAATACCAATAAAAACCAGCCTTTTTTTTGCCAGATAACGAGTCCATATTCTTTTAAGATGGTTTCCATATTTGGATTTATCAGGAGTGATTGTTAAGGTGATTGACTGAAATTGGTTTACAATCCCATCATAACATTCAATATATATTGATTGAAAAACAGGAGATTTCATGCGCTATAAAAGACTGGGCAGATCGGATTTGGAGGTTAGTGAAATTTGTTTGGGAACCATGACATTTGGTGAACAAAATACTGAGGCTGAAGCTCATGCACAACTGGATATGGCTGTCGAATATGGGGTTAATTTTATTGATACCGCAGAAATGTATCCGATACCTCCTCGTAGCGAAACCTATACCAAAACAGAACAAATAATTGGCAATTGGTTACAAAAAACCGGTAAGCGTGAACAAATTATTTTAGCTTCTAAAGTCATTGGCCAGGCAGACTGGATGCCGCATGTTAGAGGTGGCAAGGCTTGTCTGGACAGGGAAAATATCAAACAGGCAATCGAAGGAAGCTTAAGGCGTTTGCAAACAGATTATCTGGATTTGTATCAAGTGCATTGGCCGGATAGACAAACGAATTTTTTTGGTCGTCTTGAATATCAGCAGACGGATAAGGAAACTGCCACATCAATTGAAGAGACACTATCCGTTTTCGGTGATCTGGTCATGGCTGGGAAGGTTCGTTATGTTGGTATATCCAACGAAACTCCCTGGGGAGCGATGGAATATCTTCGTGCTAGCGACAAGCTCGACTTTCCGCGTATTATTTCAATTCAAAATCCTTACAATTTATTGAATCGCAGTTTTGAGATTGGTCTGTCAGAGATATGTCATCGAGAAAAAATTGATTTGTTGGCTTATTCACCATTGGGATTCGGTGTCTTGACAGGTAAATATTTCGACCAACAACCGAAGAATTCCCGGTTGTCTTTATTTCCTGATTATCAAAGATACAGTACTGAAAATGGTATGGCGGCAACCAGGAGGTATGTTGATCTAGCAATCAAGCATCAATTAAAACCGGCACAAATGGCATTAGCTTTTATAAATCAACGGACATTTGCTGGTTCGAACATTATTGGTGCTACCAGTCTGCAGCAATTGCAGGAAAATCTGAAAAGTACTGAAATTAAATTGTCTGAGGAAGTCTTATGTGAAATTGAGGCCATTCATCGACAATTTCCTAATCCTTGCCCATAGGCAACATGAAAGTTGTATTGGCTTATATATGTGTGATTTTAATTTGGTCAACAACCCCGCTTGCCATTAAATGGAGTGGTCAGGGAGCCGGCTTTATTTTCGGTGTAGCGGCAAGGATGGCCATAGGTGCAGCATGTATTTGGTTATTTTTGTTGTTGTTTGGTAAAGCTATTCCCTGGCATCGGAAAGCAATAAAAACCTATTTCATAGTGTCAATACAGATTTATGGCGCGATGATGGCTGTGCATTGGGCAGCACAATTTATTCCCTCAGGATGGCTTTCAGTTATTTTTGGCTTGTCACCTTTTGTGACTGCCCTAATTGCAGCTGTTTGGCTAAAAGAGCGTAGTCTGACTATGAGTAAAGTTATTTCATATTGTTTGGGATTAGGTGGTTTGGCAGTTATTTTTCATTCGGCTCTACAACTTGATATTAAAGCGCCACAAGGCGTCATTGGTGTTTTGGTTGCAGTATTTTTGCAATCAGCAACAGCAGTTGGTGTAAAAAAGATAAAAGCGGGTTTGGGTGGTTTGACTCAGGTTGCTGGGGGATTGGTTTTTGCTTTACCTGCTTATGGTCTGACGTGGTATTTTGTAGATAATGGGATCTGGCCGACCAATTTGAACGAGCGCAATTTGTATTCAATAATTTATCTAGGTGCTGTAGCGACAACCATTGGCTTCTCCTTGTATTACTATATTTTGCTGCATCTACCAGCCACCAGTGTGGCCATGTTGACACTGGTTTCTCCTGTGCTTGCTTTGTATATTGGTCATACTATTAACCATGAACCTGTTCCTCTAAAAGTGACAATGGGAACTGCGCTTATTTTGTCAGCTTTAATAATACATAGTTTTTTTGATCGGGTTTTTCTAAACAAAAGATGAGCTCGGCTAATAATACAGGTTTAAAGTTTTGATTGGCTGGCTTGGCAAGCTGAAAAAGAATCCTTACGCTGAATTCATCCTTCCATACATGGTGAAATGTGATGGCTCAGAACAAGAATTGTGGTGTTTATCTTGGTGATGCTTTAGCTCGATATGGTTTTGGCAATGATCATCCTTTTGGTCCAAAGCGGCATCATGCCTTTGAACGAGCATTTCGAAAAAAAGCATTAGACAAAAAAGTTGACGTTTTGCTGCCAAAAATTGCAGATCAAAGTGTCATTGAATTATTTCATACTCATGAATATGTAGAACTGGTTAAGCGCCAATCAAAAACTGGGAAAGGATATCTTGATCAGGGTGATACTCCTGCATTTACTGGTATGTTTGAAGCTGCTTCAACTGTTGTGGGTTCAGTTTGTGATGCTATTGATGGTATTGTCAACAATGAGCATAAACGCGCTTTTATACCAATAGCAGGTTTGCACCATGCCCGGAGAAATATTGCTGCCGGTTTTTGTGTTTTTAATGATTGTGGTGTGGCGATTGAATATTTGCGCCATCAACATCATATTCAGCACGTTGCCTATATTGATATCGACGCACATCATGGCGATGGTGTGTTTTACAGTTTTGAAACTGATCCTTATGTGGTTATTGTCGATATTCATGAAGATGGACGATTTTTATACCCGGGAACTGGTGCAAAAACAGAAACGGGTAAAGGTGATGCAAAAGGCACAAAACTGAATATTCCTATGTTGCCAGAATCAAATGATCAGGATTTTTTTCGCACCTGGGAAGATGTGGGAAGTTTTTTGTTAGCACATGATGTCGATTTTATTCTTTTACAATGCGGAGCAGACAGTATCAAAGGCGACCCGATTACTCATATGGCATTTAGTGAGAAAGCTCATGCATATGCGGCGACCTGGCTCTGTGAGCTGGCGAATAAAGTATGTGATGGTCGGTTGGTTGCAATGGGCGGCGGGGGATATAATCATGACAATATTGCCAAAGCCTGGACTGCCGTTGTCGAAAGCATTAGTTAGGTCGCGCCTTCCTTCTTCAGCAGGAGAAGGAATAGTCGGGAATATTATTATATAAGACTTTTGCTGGCCACTTCGTAGACATCTTTGGAAATATCAGGTGTATGAATAATTCTTTCTAATTGCTGTTTCATGAGTTGTTGGCGGTTTTCGTCAAATCGATGCCAATGGGTTAATGCTCCCAGCATTCTGGATGCAACTTGTGGATTTAGCGTATTTAACGCAATGACCTGATTTGCAAGAAATTGATAACCTTGCCCGTTTTCCGCATGGAAATGTAAAGGGTTGGCCTGGCTGAATGTGCCAATCAAAGCTCTGACCCGATTCGGCATTTTCAGGTCAAAAGCTTCATGTTGCATTAGCTTTTTAACAACTTCAAAAGTATTCGGCATAATGCTGGTTGCCTGTAGTGAAAACCATTTGTCGATGACTAATTCCTGTTTTTGCCATTGCTGATAAAAATCTTTCAGACAGCTATCTTTCGAAGGGTGTTTGCTGTTGACAATGACTGACAGGGCTGAAATCTGGTCGGTCATGTTGCCCGTGGTTCTGAATTGATTTTCAGACAACTGGTAAATTTTATCGGAATCTAATTTGCTTAAAAAACCAAGACAGGTGTTTTTAATGCGTCTACGGCCAATACTGTCAGCATCAAATTGCCCCGATTCATCACGATGATGGTTTTTATATAATATTAAGAATTCTCTGTTGAGGTTTTTTGCCAGAGTTTGTTTAACAAACTCACGGGCCTGGTGAATGGCAATAACATTAACAATCTCCATTTGTTCGGCTAAATAGCTTTCTTCGGGCAAATTGAGTAGCAACGAAAAATAGGATAAATCATTCCATGATTGTTGTAATAAATAGTTAAAGGCATCAAGAACTATTTGTTTAAGTATTAATGGTTTTTTGTCCTGAATATCTTTAACCAGGTCTAAAATGATACGGCTGGTTAGTTGCTGGCCGGCTTCCCAGCGGTTAAAGGTGTCTTGATCGTAACGTAACAGAAAAGCCAGTTCTTGCAGGTCACGCTCCTGAATGAGTTTGATGGGTGCTGAAAAGTTGCGGAGTAGGGACAGGACAGGTTTTTCAGGAAGTTGATCAAAGATAAACGTGTGTTCTTGCTGCTTTAATTCAAGGATGGTTTCCAGATTAGAATTTTTTTCTCCGCTTATTTGAATAGGTATGGCAGCGCCCGTGCTGTCAAGAAAACCAATTTTTATTGGAATATGCAAAGGCTGTTTTTGGGCCTGCCCCGGAGTGGCAGGACAGGATTGCTTCAGTTTTAATTCCAGGGTTTTGTTATCAGCGTTGTAATGCTGTTCAACCGTGACCAAGGGGGTCCCCGCCTGGGAATACCAAAGCCGGAACTGGGAAAAATCGACTTGATTGGCATCTTCCATCGCTTTGACAAAATCATCACAGGTGACGGCCTGACCATCATGGCGTTGAAAATACAAATCAGTTCCTCTTCGGAAACCTTCAGCGCTGAGCAGGGTATGTTGCATACGCACTACCTCCGCACCTTTTTCATAGACGGTCAAGGTATAAAAGTTATTGATTTCTATATAGGAGTCGGGGCGAATTGGATGAGAGAGGGGGCCAGCATCCTCTGGAAATTGACGAGTGCGCAAGGTATTGACATCTTCAATTCGTTTTACCGCGCGGGAAGCTTGGTCGGCAGTAAATTCCTGGTCGCGAAAAACCGTCAGACCTTCTTTCAAGCTTAGCTGAAACCAGTCCCGGCATGTAATTCTGTTTCCTGTCCAATTATGAAAATATTCATGTGCAATGACACCTTCAATATGTTCGTAATCAGTGTCAGTTGCTGTGTCGGGCCTGGCCAAAACAAATTTGGTATTAAAAATATTTAACCCTTTGTTTTCCATGGCACCCATATTAAAGTGACTGACGGCAACAATCATGTACAAATCAAGATCGTATTCGCGTCCGTAATTCTGCTCATCCCAGTGCATGGCTTTTTTCAATGAAGCCATGGCATGACTGCACTTATCCAGGTCATCGGCTTCTACGAAAATTTCCAAATCAACTTTTCGACCAGAGCGGGTGACGAAAGTATCGGCATAACATTCCAGCTGGCCCGCAACTAGGGCAAACAAATAGCATGGTTTATTGAAAGGATCATCCCAGCTCACCCAGTGACGGTTGTTTGGTAAATCACCCTGGCCGGTTTTATTGCCGTTAGAAAGCAGTACTGGAAAGCGGTTTTTGTCTGCTTCCAAGCGACAGGAAAATCGGGTCATTACATCAGGTCGATCCAGAAAATAGGTGATTTTTCTGAAGCCTTCTGCTTCGCATTGAGTGCAAAGCATATTATTGGAAAGGTATAATCCTTCTAAAGCAATGTTGGCTTTGGGATTAATTCGGTTTTCAATAACCAGTGTAAAAGTATTTTTCTCTGGAACTTCACTTATGATGAGTTGTTCTGAAGTGGTTCGGTACTGATGCTGTTCAAGAATTTCGTCGTTGAGCGAAATCTTGAGCAGCTCCAGGTTTTCGCCGGCAAGTTCCAGATTGTTATTGGCTTTATCACTTTTTGGATTGCGTTCCATCACCAGTTTCGAAACAATCAGTGTGGATTCTTCATCTAACTTGAAATTAAGATCCACGCTATGGATGAGATATTCCGGGGGGGTGTAATCTTTTAAATATACCGTTTGCGGGGTGCCCTCGCGCATCATTTATATGCCTCTAAAAGTTAATCGTATTTTTGGGTTGATATTATTGAACATTTTGATTCTGGTATGTATGGATACCAACCAGCAGCCAGGCTGCTAGAAATGCAAGACCGCCCAGGGGGGTTATCATACCCAGCCATTTCATATTGAAAATAGTCATCAGATAAAGACTGCCGGAAAATAAAATAACCCCTGAAAACATTGACCAGCCAGCCCAGACAAGTAGTTTTGATTGTGTCGAGTGCTTCAGCAAAATAGCAATGATAGCCAACCCCAATGCATGCCACATTTGATACATCACACCGGTTTTATAGGCAGCGAGCATGTCCGGAGTCAAAATAGACTTTAATCCATGAGCGCCAAAAGCGCCAAACCCTACTCCTAAAAACGCACAGCAAGCAGCTAAAAATAAAAAATTGCAACGCATTTTATTTCTCCAAAAGTCTTGGCATTAATTGCACTAGATTACAAGGGCGGGTACGGTAGTCCAGTTGTTCTTTGATGATTTCATCCCAGGCCGTTCGGCAAGCACCGGATGACCCGGGCAGGCAGAAAATATAAGTGCCATTGGCCACCCCTGCGATTGCCCTGGATTGGATAGTTGATGTTTTTATGTCCTGCCATGAAATCATCCGAAAAGTTTCACCAAAGCCGTCAAGAACTTTGTCAAGCAATGGGATTATTGCTTCAGGGGTTCCGTCGCGTCCCGTAACTCCAGTTCCGCCGCTGGTTAAAATAACATTAATGTCGTCTATGA
>JALXCS010000038.1:13626-15570 GCA_026990815.1 Methylomonas sp.
TCCAGTTTGAAACTACCGCACGAATAGCGTAAATATCATCTGGGACAATGATTTTTTCAGCCAGTTTATGACCGGTTCCCTGTAATTTTTCAACCAGGATTTTTCCGGACACGTCATCTTTTTCAGTACGGGTGTCTGAAATTACCAGAACCGCAATATTGAGGGGTAAAAAAGTTCGCTGTTTATCCATGATATTATTTCAAAACCAGAAAAAATGCTTCACCGCCGCGCTGAATATTAATTAACAATGGTCTGCGGGGATCCACCACTCTTCTTAGTTCGCCGATATTTCTAGTTCGATAACGGTTGGCAGAAACAATGACATCGCCGGGTCTAAGTCCTGCTCTCCAGGCATAGCTGGGGGTATCAATTTTTTCAAAAACGACACCTTCAATCTGATTTTTCTCTGTGGCACCCAGTATGGTTCCTTTCAAAGTATAGTGGATACGTTTTCCAGCTAGGTGCGGGCGTACCGGTTTACCAATAATTGCATTGACAATTTGAATTTTACCGTCTCGTAAAATTTTTATTTCAGCGCTGTCACCAATTTGCAGCAGCCCGATAATATTGCGGATTTCATGGCTGCTTTTAACTTTACGACCATTCACTTCTAGTATAATGTCTCCCGGCGCCAAACCAGCCTGCGCAGCTGGCGAATTGGCCTGTACTCGACTGATAATAGCGCCATGTCGTGATTTTAACCCGAAAGCCTTAACCAGTTCTTTTGTTAAATCCTGTGTTGTTACTCCGAGTAAGCCACGACGAACTTCGCCGTGTTCAACCAGTGATTGCATAATGGTCATAACCATATTTGACGGAATCGCAAATCCTATGCCGACATTACCTCCACTCGGTGCCAGGATTGCAGTGTTCATACCAATGAATTCGCCACGCAAATTAACCAGTGCTCCGCCGGAATTTCCCGGATTAATAGAGGCATCTGTTTGGATGAAATCCTCATAGCCTTCAATACCGAGCCCGGTTCGGCCCAAAGCGCTTACGATGCCAGAAGTCACAGTTTGTCCCAGGCCGAAAGGGTTGCCAATTGCGACCACAAAATCTCCAACACGCAGCCGGTCTGAATCGGCAATGGGTAATTCAGTCAGGTTATTTGAAGCAATTTGAATGACAGCAACGTCAGCTTCCGGGTCGGTGCCAATTAGTTTTGCCGCAAGTTGTCTGCCATCTTTTAGAGTGACAAGAATTTCATCGGCTTTATTAATGACATGGTTATTGGTTAAAACCAGACCGCGATCCTTATCAATAATGACTCCTGAGCCCAAACTGTTTTTTTTCCGTTTGAGGGGGCGGTTAGGGAGTTGAAAAAAGTGTCTGAAAAAGGGATCCCGCATTAACGGGCTTTCACGCATTTGAATATTTGTTGTAGTCGAAATATTAACCACGGCCGGCATGCTTTTTTCAAGCATGGGAGCCAAGGTAGGTAAGGGTTGCCCGGATATTTCGGCAGGTAATGCGGCAATCGCAGATGATGCATGCATGCCAAAAACCAGGCAGAAGAAAGGTGTCAAAAATAAAGCTTTGAATTTCACGGCGTATCCTTGGGTTATTTTCAAAAATTAAAGACAGTCGACAAAATCAGCAGAAAATTGTTCAAAACATCTCCAGTATCAATCAAATTCAGATAGTTTCATCTATCATTAAAGGATTATTCAATTATTGCAAGCATAATTTGATGGCAGTCGACCCAAAGTCAGAAGATGGTAGCGCTATTCGTAAGCTGACTCCGTTTAATACTTTGCCTGGAAGTTATTTTGAAACAATTTGTGATGAAATTACAGTTCAGAGTGCGAAGCCGGGTGAAATATTATTTAAGCGTGGTGAGCAAACAGCAGATCTTTTTTATCTAATTGCTGGCGAAGTTTGGCTGCAGTCAGATGAATTCATCGTAGAGGAAATCTCGGCAAAATCCAGTAGCGGTAAATT
>JALXCS010000038.1:15580-28485 GCA_026990815.1 Methylomonas sp.
AAATTTGCTCTGGCACATCAGATTCCTCGCAAAATTGATGCGGTTGCAAAAAATGATATTCATTTTATCCGTATAGTGGCGGAACTGATTAAACAGCCGCCTGCAGATGTTTTTAGTGGAGAGAGTAGTTTTATGATTGACGATGAAGTTGAAGAGAATGATAGCGATTGGATGGGGCAGTTATTAAAATCGCCAATTTTTCAACGGTTACCTGCTGCGAATTTGCAAAAAATCCTGATGGGGTTTCAAGAAGTTTCATTTAAACAAGGTGAGAAAATTGTTGGGCAGGATGAGCCGGCTGATTTTTATTTTTTTATTAAATCGGGTGAATGTGTACTGACACGCAAGCCTTCGCCAAATGCCAGGGAGATAACCTTGGCAAAACTTAGTGTCAACGATACCTTTGGAGAGGATGCAATAATTTCTGGAAATCCTCGTAATGTTTCTGTAACTGCTCTAACAGATATGGATTTGCTGCGGATGGACACAGAAAGGTTTGTTGCCTTGATAAAAAACGAGATACTGACCTTTATCAACTTCCAAGAGTTGCAAGTTTATTCGGACAATAATTGTTTATTACTCGATGTTCGTGCCTTTGACGAATTTAAACAAAGGCATATTGAAAATAGCACGAATATTCCTTTGTTTTCATTGCGAATGCAACTGAAAGCATTGAAACGAAAGAATAAAATCGTTGTGATTTGTGAGGATGGCAGAGAAAGCAGTACTGCTGCTTATTTGCTGATTAAAAACAAATTTGATGCAGTTGTTCTGGAGGGCGGAATTAATGCTGTTCCAGAATCGTATCTGAGTCAAACATCGGTTTTTGAGGTTGAGCAAGATGGCCAGGAGACGTTTCTGGTGCAAGAGGAGCCAGATGTTGAAACCGAAGTTGACGAAAAGCTTGAGTTAGGCGGTCAGATTACTGAGGTTGAAATATTGAAAGAGGAAAACCAGCGTTTAATAAAGGAAAACGAGAATTTGCGACAAGAAAAGCAGAAGCTGGATAAGGACTATAGAATCTTGCTAAAGCAAACAGATAAATTGAAGCAGGTGCTCGATAGATTTAAAGCTGCAAAATCCGAATGATTCGTTAATTATCAGGTTGTTTCCAGATTTGCTTAAAAAAACGGGAAATAAATTTCCCGTTTTTTGTTGAGGTTTTGTCCTGAAAATCCTCTTATTTGATTTTCGCTTCTTTGTAGATAACGTGTTTACGAACAACAGGATCGTATTTTTTGATTTCCATTTTTTCAGGCATGGTTCTTTTGTTTTTTGTTGTTGTGTAATAGTGTCCTGTACCTTCGCTGGAAACTAGTTTAATTTTATCTCGCATTTTAATTCTCCTTAGACCTTGTCGCCACGTTTACGGATATCTGCCAGTACCGTATCAATACCTTTTTTATCAATGATTCGCATGCCTTTGGTAGAAACTCTTAAGCGTACCCAGCGATTTTCGCTTTCCACCCAAAATCTGTGGTGATGCAGATTAGGGTTAAAACGTCTTCTGGTTTTGTTATGAGCATGTGATACATTATTTCCCGTGACTGGGCGTTTTCCAGTCACTTGACAAACTTTAGACATGATTGACCTCGAGTAATTGCCTGTTTCAAATTTAGCCAGTCTTTATAACAAATTTTTGTATAAAGGTAAATAAAAAAATCAGGATGCGGGAGCTAAAATCCATTATCTGAATAACTTTTATCTGTTAGTATAAGCGTTTTTTCTAAAATTGAATGTTTTTCTCAATATACGGAAAAACATACGGCAAAAACACACATCTCTAAGAGTAAAAGATAAGCTATTGAAAATATAACTTTCCTATCAATAATGTTAGAGAATGTTATGGGTAAATTTGCACGTGTCTTATATTCCCAGTGGCTTATTTTCTTCTTGTTGCTGGTTTTATTGTGTACAAAGGTTTTTTCAACCCATAAAATTAAACAGATATCTTTTCACATTCCGGAGTAAAACATCGTGGCAATAAAACTTGGCATGGTAATGGATCCCATTACTAGTATTAATACTAATAAAGATACTAGTTTTGCTATGTTGCTTGAAGCCCAGGCAAGGAATTGGGAGTTGCATTACATGGAATTGAGTGATCTGTTTTTAAGGGATGGCAGGGCTTATGCCAGGACCCGTACATTAACTGTACGGAGGCAGCAGGGAAATTTTTTTAAATTTACTGGTGATCAAGTACTGGCATTAGAAACTCTGGATGCTATTATCATGCGTAAAGATCCGCCCTTTAACCAGGAATATATTTATGCAACCTATATTTTGGAAAGGGCGGAAGTGGCGGGGTGTTATGTTGTTAACAAACCCCAGTCATTAAGAGATGCCAACGAGAAAATTTTTACGGCATGGTTTCCTGAATGTTGTACAGATACACTAGTAACTAGAGATTCCGTAAGAATAAGGGAGTTTCTTCAGGAACATCAGGAGATGATTTTAAAGCCTCTGGATGGAATGGGTGGGGCTTCGATATTCCATCTATACCAAGGTGATCCAAATTTAAGTGTTATTTTAGAAATTATGACCCAACATGGAACCCGTATGGTGATGGCGCAAAAATACCTGCCTGAAATCAAGCAAGGGGACAAGAGGATTTTGTTGGTTAATGGCAAGGCTGTTCCGTATGCTTTGGCCAGAATTCCTGCATTGGGTGAGACTAGAGGTAATCTTGCTGCTGGAGGTAGCGCTGAAGGCAGGCCGTTAACCAAAAGAGACCAGTGGATAGCTGATCAGGTTGGTCCGACTTTGGCAAAAAAAGGTCTGGTCTTTGTTGGTCTTGATGTTATTGGCGATTATTTGACTGAGATTAACGTGACCAGCCCTACATGTGTTCAGGAACTTGACGCCCAGTTTGGCCTGAATATTAGTGGTGAGCTAATGGAATATATTGAAGAAACCTTGAATAGAGTATGACAACTCAATCACCTTTTATTACGCCTCCGCCCGTTTCGGTAAGCGATAGTTTGCTAGTGGCATTATTTTTAGCGGCAGTTATTCACGTTATTTTGATTCTGAGTGTGAATTTTACTGTAGATATGCCTGAGAAAATAAATAAATCAATTGAAATAACAATAACCCAGACGGTAGCAAAAAATGTCCCGAAAAAAGCACATTACTTGGCGCCTGATAATCAAGTGGGAGCGGGGGAGACCTATCAAAAACCTACTCCTCCAAAGCAACAGTTACCCAGTGATGGTAAAAGCCAAAAAAGAGATTTGAAAAAGAATCTAAAGCGGGAAAAGGTAGTACATTCCAAACGGGTGATGACGAAAGATCAATCTGAAGTAAAAATCAATTCTGCAAAAACAGCGGAAACAAAGCTTAATGATAATAAGTCACAGCTATCGACAGACACTCTTGTTAAACAAATTGCTAAATTGGGAGCAAAAATCCGGTACAGCCAGAAAAGTGCCGAAGAAAGTCGGATAAAGTTTGTTAATTCGGTGAGCACCCATAAATATCTTGCGGCACAATATATTTTGGACTGGCAACGCAAGGTTGAACGAACTGGAAATCTGAATTATCCGGAAATTGCCCGAAAAAAGAATTTTAAAGGATCTTTGGTAATGGATGTGGGTGTTAAGCAGGATGGTAGTATTTACAGTATTCGCATCAGTCGCTCCTCAGGCAATAAGGCATTGGATGATGCGGCGAAACGGATTGTTACCATGAGCGCCCCATTTGCGCCATTACCCAAAGAGTTAAAAAAGGAATTGGATGTTTTGGTGATAACCCGAGTTTGGCAGTTTTCTGATGAATCCGGCATGTCTGCCCGATAGCTTTATAGGGTTAAGCAACAGCATCGAGCTCGGCCGGGTCGAACAGAATTTCCGGTTTTCCCAATAGATATCCCTGTGCGTAATCTACATCCATGGAAATTAATTTTTCCAGTTGTTCAGGTTGTTCGACATATTCTGCAACAACTTCTTTTTTCAGTTGTTTGGCGGCTGTGGTAATAAATCTTACCACCAGTTCAGAATAAGGGTCATCGAGCATTTTTTTGATGTAAGAGCCATCTATTTTGAAATAATCGACATTAAAACGGGGAAGGTTGGACAGGTTACTTGAGCCAATACCAATATCATCCAATGACAAATAGCATCCCAGTTGTTTTTTCAGTAAAGACATCAGCTTGCTCGCGTGAAACATATCCTTGTCTGCAACATTTTCAGTCATTTCGAAACAAACTTTTTTCGGGTCAACACCATGGAATTGAAACTCGCGTTCAACAAAAGTAAAAAAAGGCGTGTATCGAACTGTATTTCCAGAAATATTAATAGAATACATGGTGTTACGATTTGGGTTTTGTTGTATAAAACGGCAAAAATGATGGACGACATATAAATCAATTTCCCTGCTTACATGAAACAAACCGGCAGTTGACAGGAAGCGTTCTGGTAAATGAATGGCAATATTTTCATCACGATATCTGAGCAAGACCTCAGCTTTTTTTATCGAATTCTTGCCATTAATCGCAATGATTGGTTGGGTATAAAGAACAAAGTTTTTTTCTCTTAAACCTTTACGAAGTTGGGGTAATAATTTAAGAAATTGCTGATAATGTCTGAGTCTGGGGTCATCGGGCTCAATTAACTGAACAATGCTGTGACCAATACGCCTGGCCTGGTATAAGGCCTCATCGGCAGCAGCGATTGCCAGTTCTGGAGCTGTTGTAACTGGGCCTAACGGGGTTACCCCTATAATAAGTTTGGGGTAATGGGTGCTGCCATTTACGGTAAAGGGCTGTTGATCCAGTTTTCTGGTTAAGTGGTGCGCGAGATCAAGACTGTCTTCAATTGATAGCGGTAAGATAATGCCAAATCTGTTGCTCTCAATTCGCCCAATTTGACTACCCTGGTACTGTAAAACAGTATTGACAATGAATTTTTCAACTGATTTTATCAGGTTTTCTTCTGCTTCAAGCCCCTGAATAAGACTGATTACCTGGGTAGCATGATTGATTTCAGCAAATAAAAGCGTATTTTGCTGATTAGTATTTTGACAACTCAATTTGATTGCTTCAATAAATTGGGGTCTGGATAAGACGGTCATTTTGTCAATAATTGTAGTTAAAATTGAATGGCTTTTGTAAGTGCTGGAATTTTATTGTTTTTACTCAGTCTATATTAATTGTAGCAACTTAATCTTAAGAAAATGCTAAATTGAAGGTGTCGATACAAATAATTATTTGATCAATATTTTACCAGCATGATTATTTTCTATGGATGGGCATATGATTGATAGAGTTCAATAAAAATTAATTTCGCTGGAGTGAAGTTTAACTTATAAAGATTAAAGATGAATGAGATAAATTATTTAAATAATCAATTTTTGATTGCAATGCCGAATCTGGCAGATCCCAACTTTTTTCATTCGGTTACATTAATGTGCCAGCATAATAAAGAAGGTGCATTGGGTATTACCATTAATCGACCTGGCGATTTAAAGTTGCAAGACATTTTTCAACAAATGGCTTTACAGCCAGTTGACCCAGAAACAAACAATATTCCTGTGTATTATGGTGGGCCGGTCCAGCAGGATCGTGGTTTTATTATCCATAGTCGGGAACAACACCGAAAATGGGATTCAACTGTAGCTGTTTCAGAAACACTTTCTTTAACCACATCGAAAGATATTCTTGAGGCAATAGCATGTAATGAAGGTCCCAAGGAATTTCTGGTGGCACTGGGTTATGCCGGCTGGGGATTGGGGCAGTTGGAAAAAGAAATGGTTGCAAATGCCTGGTTGCATACAGCCTGTGATGAGCAGATTATTTTTCGTACCCCTGTTAGTCAGCGTTGGAATACCGCAGCGGGTCAGCTGGGTGTGGATATTAGTACTTTAACAATGCCTGCCGGGCATGGCTAAAAAAACTAATGCCAGTAGAATAGGACCAGAAAGTACTTTTTTGGGATTTGATTTTGGCAATAAAAAAATCGGCGTTGCCGTCGGCCAGTTATTAACAGGAACGGCAAGTCCTTTACAGACTATATCTTCAATCAATCAAAAGCCGGATTGGCAGAAAATCACCCGTTTGGTGGAAGAATGGCAGCCGGGTGGTATGGTGGTCGGACTTTCACACAAAGATGATGGCAGAGAAAACCCGATAACCCCGAAGATGTTAAAATTCTGCAGACAACTGGAGGGTCGATATCAATTGCCGGTATTTACTATGGATGAAAAATTATCGACTTTCGAAGCAAAACAGTTGTTATTTGATGACATTGGCGTTAATGCTGCTAAACTTTGGCAAGTGCAGGATCAACTGGCAGCCCAGTTAATTTTGCAATCTTGGTTAAATGAACAAGCTTTAAAATAATGATAAACAGATTTGATATTCAGGGTTTGCTTGATCAGCTTGAACAAGCATTAAAAAAAACCATAGTGGATCGAAATATTGCAGATCCTGTCATGATTGGTATTCATACCGGCGGTGTCTGGGTTGCAAAAAAAATACATCAGCGTTTAAATATTAACGAACCTTTAGGGTTGCTGGATATATCGTTTTACCGGGATGATTTTTCCCAGATTGGCGTCAATCCAAAGGTAAAACCCAGTCAATTACCAATAGACATTGAAGGCCGTGATATTATTTTGATTGATGATGTGTTTTATACTGGAAGAACCATACGCGCTGCATTGAATGAGATTTTTGATTATGGACGCCCCAGGCAGGTGATTTTAGGTGTGCTGATTGAGCGCGATGGCAGGCAAATCCCCGTAAAGCCGGATTGTGTCGGGGAAACGATTACTTTGCCTCCAGGGCAAAGAATCAAATTAACCGGGCCGGAAAACCTGGCCATTCATATTGAGACGATTGAAAAAGCGGCCTAAATGACAAATGACCAGGGAATACAATTTACTTCTGAAGGAAAATTAAAACATTTTTTAACAATTGAAGGTTTGAGCAAAAGCCTGTTGACGGAGATTCTGGACGTTGCCGAATCTTTTGCCAGTGTTTCCGAGCAGCAGGTAAAAAAATTCCCGCTGCTTCGGGGGAAAACCATTATTAATTTGTTTTTTGAGAACAGCACCCGAACCCGAACCACCTTTGATCTGGCAGCGACAAGATTGTCGGCCGATGTGCTTAATATGGATATTTCCACTTCAGCAACATCTAAGGGCGAAACCTTGCTGGATACCATTCATAATCTGGAAGCCATGCATATTGATATGTTTGTCGTTAGACATTCGGTCAGTGGCGCTGCTCATTTTATTGCCCGGCATGTTGCACCAAATGTCAGTGTTATCAATGCCGGAGATGGCCAGCATGCCCATCCAACACAGGCCATGCTGGATATGTTTACAATACGCCGATTTAAGCAGGATTTTAGCCCACTAAAAGTTGCAATTATTGGCGATATATTGCATTCGCGAGTTGCAAGGTCGCAAATTCAGGCATTAAATATCCTCGGAGTGGCGGCTGTTCACGTTATTGCCCCCAAAACACTGTTACCTGCACAGGCCGAATCGTTAGGTATAAAGGTTTTTTATGATGTGAAGCAAGGGCTTGAAGATGTGGATGTCGTTATCATGCTGCGCTTGCAGAAAGAACGCATGACTGGCGCATTGTTGCCTACTGAAAGTGAATATTACAAATGTTACGGTTTAACTGAAGAAAAACTAAAATTTGCCAAGCAAGATGCTATTGTCATGCACCCTGGCCCAATCAATAGGGGGGTGGAAATTGCTTCAGAAGTTGCCGATGGGATGAGATCAGTGATTTTAAAGCAGGTTAGTTATGGCATTGCAGTTAGAATGGCAATTATGTCGATGACTATGCAGGCAGCTGGAAGCAGAGAATGACTAGGATTCATATTGCACAGGGGCGGATTATAGATCCAGAAACTGGTATGGATAGTATTGGCGATATTTATGTTGCAGATAACAGGATATTCTCAATTCTGGGGCAACTGGAAGATTTTGATGCTGAGATTACCATTGATGCAAGAAATCAGATTATCTGTCCCGGTTTTATTGATTTAAGTGCGCGTTTGAGGGAGCCGGGTGCAACCCAGAAAGCAACTATTGCCAGTGAAGTTAAAGCCGCAGCAGCTTCTGGAGTGACAACGCTGTGTATTCCGCCAGATACCAGCCCCTGTATTGATAATCCAGCGGTTGTAGAGTTGATTGATGACAAGGCAAAAGCTGCTAATTATATGCAGATATACCCAATTGGTGCATTGACTTACAAGCTGCAAGGTCAGGAATTGAGTTCCATGTTTGCTCTGAAAAATGCCGGATGTATTGCTGTCAGCAACGCCCAGATGCCGATTGCAAATTTACTGATTTTGCGTAGAGCAATGGAATATGCTGCTAGTTTTGAGTTGTTACTGATTTATCGACCGCAAGATTATCATTTAAGCCAGCAGGGTTGCGCTCATGAGGGGGCAGTTGCTACCCGCTATGGATTGCCTGCTATACCGGAAATTGCAGAAACTACGGCTTTGTTACAATGCCTGGAACTGGTTGCACACACTGGTTGCAAGGTCCATTTTGGTCAAATTAGTTGCGCGAGGTCGGTTGATTTTATTCGCCTGGCGAAACATTCTGGTTTGCCTGTTAGTGCCGATGTTGCTATTCATCAGCTTCATTTAACAGAAAATGATGTTTTACCATTCGATGGTGTTTACCATGTTAATCCACCATTTCGCAGAGCAGGGGATCGACAAGCATTGAGGATGGCAGTTAGTGAAGGGGTGTTAGATGCAATTTGCAGCGATCATCAACCCCATAATATTGATGCCAAACTTGGCGCGTTTCCTGAAACTGAACCGGGTGTTTCATCTCTGGAAACGTTATTGCCATTGACGTTAAGCTTGGTCAATGAAAATGAGCTGAGTCTTATGCAGGCGATAGCGGCTTTAACGACCAAGCCGGCAAAAATACTGGGCCTGGAGGCGCCGAGCTTGAAGGTAGGGAGGTTGGCGGATTTATGTATTTTCGATCCGGAAATAATTTGGCAAATTAATACCCAATCCTGGCTGAGTAGCGGCAGAAATACGCCTTTCTGGCAGCAAAATTTACAGGGCAAGGTTACCCATACTATCCAGAATGGTCAGATTATTTTTGGCTAGGGGAATTCTCATTAATTTTTCAGGAGAAAGAGTAGCTCAAGCGCCTTTTCTTTGAACTGTCCTGGCAAAATCAAAATTTTTTTGTTCCAGTTCCCTAAAACGCTGGTCTAATATTTCTGCCAAAATTTCCGATGGTTCTGTTGTGTCTTCTTCGTCTACTGCAACATCATCCTGGACAACCTGTTGCAAGTGATCTGCATAAAGTCTGGTTACTACATTTTTGAACCAGATTGGTCTTCGACGGACAATATAAATGCCAAAAGGAACAGTGAAAGGGACAATAACATCGATTAGAAACATGGTAGTCAAGGCAATTGTGCAATTCCTTCTTGTTTTCATCGGGTCATGCCCTTCTATGGAGATTTCCTTGCTGATTTTATTTGGATTAATTGGTCTGTCAGCATAGAGATTTTTAACGGTATTCGGTATCCAGGTCGGTCTTTTCCTCACTGCATAAAGACTGTAAATTGCAGTAAAGGGGATGGGCAGGATTTCAACAATAAACATCGTACATAAGGTTAGAGTGCATTTCGTTTGTGTTTTCACTTTACTTCCTAACTATCTTATGAATTATTATTTTGAAACTACTGGTGAACACAATTATATATTCTAAGCAAAATTAGTCCAGAATTTGTTTAAGGTCGGCAATATGGTCTGTAGGCAGGTTAATAGTCAGCTTGATGGTATCGGAAAATTCCTTATGGAGAATTTTACCTTGAAATTTCTGCAGCTGATATTCCAGTTGCTGCAATTGTTTATAGTCCAGTTCAACCTGTAGTGTAGTTGTTGCAACAAAAGGGAAAACTTCAGCCACTTCAATCACTTTTTTTGCAGTATTCCCATAAGCCCTGGTTAATCCGCCAGTTCCTAATTTGATCCCACCAAAATAACGAATGACGGCAATTAGAACATTAACCAGGTCTTTTCCCTCTAAATGTTGAAAAATTGGTTTTCCTGCCGTACCACTGGGTTCTCCGGCATCATGAAACCGGTAAAGAATACCTTTTTCTGTTTTGAACCGGTAGGCAAAAGCAATATGTGAGGCACTGGTATGTTGTTGATGCAGTTGTTGCAGAAGATTGACTGCTGTTACCTCATTTTCGCAGGGAGCAATGAATCCGATAAATCGGGATTTTTTAATCATGTCTTCAATTGTTTGTTCTGATTTGACACAATGCACAATATTGGCGTCCGGATAAAATTATCATGATAACAATTTCACCTCATGCTTCAGAAAAAATTCATCACCAGGTGAATAAAAAAAGTCTTGTCAGACTATTTAGCCATGTCTTGACAGACTCATCCATTCTGACGGAACCAGAGCAATTGGCGCCTTATGAATGTGATGGCTTGTCTGCTTACCAATGTACTCCCTGGATTGTGGTGTTGCCTGCAACCATAGAACAGGTGCGGAAAATAATGAAAATTTGTTATCAACAAGGCGTGCCGGTAGTGGCGAGAGGAGCAGGAACAGGTCTGTCAGGAGGAGCAATTCCGCTGGATAATGGCGTGTTGTTGGGACTGGCGAAATTTAATGAAATAATTCAGATTGATACAAAAAATCGAATTGCTGTTGTACAGCCTGGTGTTCGAAATCTGGCAATTTCACAAGCAGCAGCAAAACATGGCCTGTATTATGCCCCAGATCCATCTTCGCAAATCGCCTGTTCAATCGGTGGCAACGTTGCCGAAAATGCCGGTGGTGTACATTGTCTTAAATATGGATTGACGACTCACAATATTTTGCATTTAAAAATAATTACTATGCAAGGTGAATTATTGACCATTGGTAGTCATGGCTTGGATAGTCCGGGATATGATTTATTGGCATTGATGACTGGTTCAGAAGGTATGTTAGGGGTTATTGCTGAAGTGACGGTTAAATTATTACCCATTCCGGAAACCTCGCAGGTGATTCTTGCTGCTTTTCAAGATATTGTAAGCGCTGGAGAGGCGGTTGCTGGACTGATTGCAAAAGGTCTGATTCCAGCCGGTCTGGAAATGATGGATAATGCTGCTATTCGTGCCGCGGAAAATTTTATTCATGTTGGTTATCCCGTTGATGCCGAAGCAATTTTACTTTGCGAGTTGGATGGCACAACAGATCAAGTTGCTGATGAACTGAATAAGGCAGTGGAAATTTTGGAAAACTTTGGGGCAACAGTGCGGGTTGCCCAAACCGAGCAAGAACGACAAAAAATGTGGGCAGGGCGCAAATCTGCATTCCCAGCAGTCGGCAGAATTTCCCCCGATTATTACTGTATGGATGGTACTATTCCAAGAAGGCATCTGGCCAGGGTTTTGCAAAGAATTTCAGGTTTGTCCAAAAAATACGGTTTGGCGGTAGCCAATGTTTTTCATGCTGGCGATGGTAATTTGCACCCATTAATTTTATACAATGCCGATAACCCGGGAGAGCTTGAAAAGGCAGAGCAACTAGGTGGCGACATTTTGGAATTAAGTATAGAACTAGGCGGCACTATTACCGGAGAACATGGTGTTGGCGTGGAAAAGATCAGCCATATGTGTTTGCAATTTTCAAATGAGGAAATTAAACATTTTCACTCTATCAAGCAAGCATTTGATGAAAAAGGTCTGTTAAATCCGGGTAAGGCAGTGCCAACTTTGAATCGCTGCGCTGAATATGGGGCCTTGCATGTGCATCAAGGCAAATTGCCTCATGAAGAGTTAGAAAGATTTTGATTGGTAGGATCGATAAATACTGTAAACAGCTTGATAGAAAGAATAAAAAGCAAAAAAAAGCCCCTGCTATGGAGGAACAGGGGCGAATGTGCTAACAAATATTAACAACACTTAAGGAGGAGTATTATGCTAAAAAAGCATCGTACAAATTATTTAAAGCAATTACGATGCCAACTTTAAAAGCTATCGTCTAATAAGGTTTTGATGCAACACCATTAAATCAGTGGAGTGTTGGTTTTGTCAGAATATGACAAAATTTGTCACAAAAGACCAAGAAAAGTTACTTTTTTGCAGTGATTTACAATTTCTGAAATACAAATTATTGATAAAGAAGGTCTGAAGTAGTCAAATTATCTGATTGAATTTTGCAGGAAATTTTTGTTGCTTAGATTCAACTCATAAGTGCAAAATAATTTCTAGATGATGAGGTTGGATGCTTACACTCAACTGGTCAAGATAATTATCGGTGTGCCAAGAAGGCGAAGCAGTAAGGAAGCTGTGAGCTATGCTGTACCAGTGATGAGGGGCGGGCCCCTCGGTATCGCCGATTAGGCGGAGATACCAAACCACCCTGAGCTGCATCTGTAAAGAGCGGGTGTGGTGAGCGTCATGGGAAAAGGCGGGAGTACTCCCGTTAGGTGTGAATAATTGAGACGAATGCAAATGAACCATCGAAGAAGTGTCGATAAATGTAACCGATGTCGAAACCGGGGTCTCGACAATGCCCCGGGACAAGTCAGACAGAAACCTGAATTCCGGTCTGGCGGCATCCGGCATAGAGGTGGCGTGACGATTATTCAGGCGCGGGTACGGAACTTGGGAATCTGTCGCTTCGATGTTAAGGAAGCCGCTCAAGCGGAGATCCCGCAAGAGCTTGAGTACCGATGCGAAGCACAGAGGCGGAGTCATGCATAATAGTGAGGAAGAGGCTGTAATGGCATTGAAGCGAAGGCATGACCTTATTCGGCTTGCAGAGGGTGACAACTGTGAATGTAGTGGTCTAATAAACTTGCACCTCAAAATGAGATAAAATTTCATTAAAAAAAGAGGAAAAAAATGAGTAAAAAAAGACCCACTTATTCAATCGAATTCAAAAAAGAAGCAGCG
>JALXCS010000039.1 GCA_026990815.1 Methylomonas sp.
AAAACTTGTTGGGCAGAACGTCGTTTTCGACCTCGCCGAGGTATGTAAAAACCGGGTAACATTGCTGTAGGATTTGTTAAATTTTTCATGGCTATATTTAACATTTTAAAGCAATATTATCAGTTGCTTTTTATCGATAAAAACCCCTTAAACTAGTGCCATTCTGGTCTGTCCCGAATGGCGCTATTTTACTGTTTCACCTCGTTTGTATAAGTTAGTAGCCCAACGTCCCGCATCACCTGCCGCAAACTGCGAGGCAATGAGCCTTGATAAAAGATGAACATTGATCGAAGCAACCAGCTTCCAATACCGCCAGGGTTTGCGGTCAGTGTGAATGCGATTCGCTGTTTATCAGCGATTATGCTACCTCAAGCCTTAGCTTTTTCCCCAGCGCTTGAACAAACTTTTCAAGAGTAGATAATTTGATATCTTTTGCGTGGTTTTCTATGCGTGAAATTGCAGATTTTTTAGTGTTAAGTTTCTCTGCAAGTTCTGCTTGAGTATAGCCTGCTTCTTCACGAGCCATTTTTAGCAGGACTCCAATTTTAAATTCTTCGTAACCACTTTCAAAATTCTCTGCAAATTCAGGATCAATGGCTTTTCGTTTAGTAATATATTTTTGCAAATCACTCATTTTGCCTTCCTCCTGTTCAGATATTCTTGTTTTCGTTTTTGGGCAACTTGGATGGCAATTCGAGGAGTTTTTTGAGTTTTCTTTTGAAAAGCGTGATTCAACACTATGAGCTGTGAACCATCGAAAAATCCAAGTAGCCTGAAAATCTCACCGCTATAGTTTACCCGAACTTCCCAAAGATCATCGGTGATTACGAGCTTTTTGAAGTACTTGCTTGGAATTATAGGTAATTCTTCAATTAAAGATAATACCCAAGTAACTTTTTGAGCTTGTTTTGATGACAGCGATTCCAAAAAATCCTCGACAGGACACTTGCCTGATTCTGTCTTATAAAAAAGTATTTCTCGCATGCAACAATGTTAACATGCAGGTTAACCTTGTCAAGGATATAGGTCATTTTTTTTCAGCGAACGCGGAATTCACAGGCAACCGACATTAAGATTAAGGTTGCTGAATCTATGTAGCAGTTTCTTTTGCTGATTAATATCGCAAGACCATCAGCTTAGGGTTGCTCGATGAACTCGATTTTTTAGCTAATTAATTGATTCATTAACGTTATTATTTTCAAACTTCACTGTTGCCACGCGTGATATACACCAAAACGCACCAATTCCATAAAAAATAAAAACCCACCACATTGATGGAATAAACACGACGCCAGACCCGTAACCAGCTTTGGCCATTTGAATGTAGTAATATATTGCATGAGCAGGACCTAAATGACCAAGAAAAATGAGAATAGATGGTCCTGTTGTTTCAGCTTTGGACCAAAGTCTAAGTTTGTGTACTCCTGTTATAAAGGAGAGGGTAAATAATGGTATGCAACAATAAACTAACCAGAGGAATAGAGTTAAATTTGTGCCGAATTTGTTAGACAAATTAGAAAAAATAAAGGTAATTGATATTAGGACAATTACAGCTAAATAAAATGATATGATTTTCAAAAGAGTTATCATCATATTTTTTACAGCGAACAGTGTTAATACATGGAAAAAAATTCCATCATATTACCTTATATCTGGCCAATTTTTCCACCTATCCCCATATTAAGCTATGAAAAGTGGAAAATAGCCGCAAACAATCATACAAAATTTCATTTTCCACCTATCCACATATCAAAAGGACAAAAGTAAAAAACAACAAGATCAAATCATCCAGAAAAGCGCCTTTGCACTTACCAATATTTCCCACCCTCAACGAATAACAAGATTATGCAAATCATGGATAATCAGATCACTCAATTCGTTCGTATCATCCTTCCGGACAGGGAATTCTTTTTCAAGAATATCACCGATCATTCCAATGGCCTTACACAGAGCATCACACTGTTTCTTTTCACGGATACCTGCAGTTATTATGGAGACAGCCTCCTGCCACTGTTCCTGGGGAATACGTTCATTAATACCGCTGTCTGCAAGTACCCAGGTACGACGTTCCAGAAGGGAAATAAAGATGAGAATACCGTTTTCATCCCTTGTTTTATAAAGACGTTCAGTAAAAAATGAGGTGAGAGCGGCATTTTGCACTTCAGCATCCATTTCATCACTGAAGAGAAACCAGCGTTTCAGCGCGTGGAATCGATTAATTACAAAATATGCAGTGCAGAAGACAGGAAAAAAGAGGGCTAAAAAGACCCACAGATTACCGGACTCAAGCCAAAACATCCTGGCAATGGGAGAATTAAGCAGGAGTCCTGTAATCAGCGCAACAAAAGCAGCTCCTCTGACTACTGCCATGGGATAAGAATGGCTTTGTGAGACGATCATGGGCACAAGTTCACCGGAGGTTTTCAGTTCGGCATTGTGGACTGTATCGCAGATACGCTTTTGTTCTTCAGCACTAAAAAAATTTTGAGCAAGGGATTTTGTTTTCACTGTTACCATCCTCCAGATGCACCGCCGCCGCCAAAGCCGCCGCCACCGCCACCA